>JAZDHF010000018.1:0-21649 GCA_043806315.1 Planctomycetota bacterium
AACCACTCTATCCATCCGGCGAGGCCGGAGCAATCTCTTCACGCAGGACGGAGATCGAAACAAATCTCGTCATGCGTAACAAGAGTGCATAGAGAGTGCGCGCCGCCCAAGCCGAAAACGCACGGCAGTGCCATTCGGGACAGTCCCTCATTCTAATTCCTAATTCGCGACGCGGCTCGGATGGGTAGACCGTTCTGCGTTTTCCCGCAAAACCGGTGTACAGGTTTTTACGCCGCGTTGGGCTGGGAACGATTGGCTCATCGTGCTAAGCTAGGTGCGCCTTGCGTCTCGCGCATGTGGTGCGATCGCAAGGGGACCGTGCAAGGAGAACAGCCATGTATTCTCGACCCTATCAATCGATCGTATCGGACGCGAAACTCGACCGGCGCCGCTTCCTGCAGGTCGGGGCCGTCGGAGCGGGGCTGATGCTAGGCACACCGGATCTTTGGGCCCAGGAAGCGGCGACGGCGACGCCTCCCTCGAAGCCAAAGACGAACATCGACGAGGCCGTCAAAGCGCCCCGCACGAAGTACTCGCTGCCGGGCCTGTACCCCGGTCGAGTCGTGCACGTCCAGGACGACAAGGCCATGGTCAAGGACTCGCCGTCGCCTTCGGTCGTGGAGCAGATGTTCAACCGTGGTTTGGAACAACTGACCGGAAAGGGTCCCAAGGAGAGTTTCGGGCTCTTCTTCACGTCGGACGACGTCGTGGGGATCAAAGTGAATCCGGTCGGCTCCGGACTGATCAGCACAAAGACGGAACTAGTGCAGGTGATCGTGAATTGGCTCACCGCGAGCGGCTTTCCCAAGGAACGGATCGTGATCTGGGACCGCTTCGATTACATGCTTGCGGACGCGGGCTATACCGCGGAACGGTTCCCGGGCATCAAGATCGAGGGGCTGCAGACCATGGACGAACGGGCCGCGGAGGATCCACAGGCCGACCAAAGCCGCTGGCGCGACCGGGACGGCAACCATATCAGCGCCTCCAATTTCGACCAGGACAAGTTCTACTGGGCCGATGTCGAGGGTCCGAAGGACGCGCCGTACCTCAACCAACATGTGTTCAACGGCAAGCATTCCTACTTCGGCAAGCTCGTTACCCAGCGGCTCACGAAGATCATCAACGTTCCCGTGTTCAAGAACGCGGGGAACGGCATTTCGATGGCCACGAAGAACCTCGGATACGGTGCGATTTGCAATACGAACCGGCTGCACAAACCGTTGTTCTTCGATGTTTGCACGGAGGTCCTGGCGTTTCCATGCATTCGAGACAAACTGGTACTGAATGTAACCGACGGCCTGCGTGCCCAGTACGACGGCGGGCCCATGCCCGCAGCTCAGTTTGCCTACGAGTTCAATTCCCTCTTCTTCGCAACGGACCCATTCGCACTCGACGCCGTATGCCATCCCTTGATCGTTGAGAAGCGCAAGGAGCGGGGCGTGAAGGTTGACGAGCACCCAAGATACACGGAATACCTGCGCTACGCGGAGCGGCTCGGCCTGGGCGTCGCCGATCCGGAGCGAATCACGAAGCTGAGCGCCTAGCGTAGGGAGTCGCGCTGTTTGCATCTTATCCGAGCCGCGACCGTGAGGGAGCGGACGGGGCGCCAAGCAATCAAACCGCTTCCTAACGGGCGCGGCTCGGTTTTGAAAAGACGGCGTGACGCATGACGCGGGTCATCATCATCTTCTACTGCTCTGTGCTTCTCGCGGCACAGTCCGCCGGTTGTCGGAACGCCGATTCGCGACGCGGTGCGACTTCCAGTGTAAACGGTCCTTCGGCAAGCGTCAGAGCGACGTTGCCACCGGGGAGCTTCGGCGCTTCATGGTTCCCGGCGGGGCCGGAGAAAACATTCGTGAAGGAAGATCTGTTCAACCGCATCGATGGGGCGGCGGAACTGTTTGTGGAGATGGGCTTTCAGCGGCTGCACGCTCAACGGTATCGTTGCGGTGAGTCCGCGATTGATCTGGACCTCTATGAAATGGAGAACTCGACCGCCGCGATGGGGATGTATTTTCACAAACGCGGGCGCGAGACACCCATCGAGGGTCTTGTCGGTCGTCATACGGGCAACCGCTTTCAGATCACGGCGTGCAAGGGCAGGTATTTCTTCCAAATCAACAATTTCAGCGGAAACGCGGAACTGTTGCCGGCCATGTCGGAACTGGCGAGGTCCGTGTTCGGCGCGATCCCTGCCGAGGAGCCGGTTGCGCTCCTCGACCTTCTCTCGAAACAGGGGCTCATTGCCGGCTCCGAGATCGTCGTTCGCGGACCGCAGTCCCTCCAGGCGATTTATTATCTAGGGGAGGCGGATATTCTGCAGCTTGACGGACGAATCTTCGGCGTCGCGGGGGATTATGTCCTAAACGAGAACGACCGGTTCACTCGACTGGTCATACCTTATGGCGACCCTGCCCGAGCGAGGTCGGCGTTCGGACATCTGGCAGCACATTTGGACCCGCAACTGAACGTGATCCGGCAGGGCGAGCAGGAACTCGTTTTTCGCGATCTCAAGGACAAGTGCGGACGGGTGAATGTCGCTGCAGACCGGTTGGAACTGTGGTTACAATCGCCCTGTGCAGCCGTTTCCCATTGATCGCGAGAGAAACCGATGAACAGCAACTTCCGTGCCAGCGGAGAGCAGGATCGGGGGCGATCATCGCGGTCGGCCTCGCCGCTTCGGCTCCCCCGGGCGATCATCCTGCCTTGACTTCGAGTCCGGCCCGGGCGGGCAACGGGGCGATGGAGCGGTTGCAGAACCAGGGGCACTTTCATCCTCCGTGGCCGAGGTCGATGGAGACGGTTGCGGAGTACGGCGTCGGGCTTCGGCGAGGGCGGGTCTTCATGGATTTGTGGGAGATGGAGCGGTTCTACACCTGCCGCGCGTGCGGCCCGGCGCGTGGACGGCGACCGGCGGAAATCAACCTTTCGCAAACCGTGCCGCTTCGCATAAACTGCTCATGCGATCCGTTGTTATCACGGAGGTGCACGCGGACGTCGCGATCATCGGGGCCGGGTCCGGCGGAAGCCTCACGACCCTGACTCGCGAACGCGTCGGGCTGCACCGGCGCCCGTGCGGAGCTGTCGATGGATCAACCGTACTATCCGATCAACGACTTCGGTCCGCTGATGAAGGGGCTGATCATCGGCGGGCTGGGGATCGTGCATGTCTTTGTGGCACAGTTTGCCATCGGCGCGGGTTTGCTTATGTGCTACTTCCAATGGCTCGCGCAGACGGGTCGGTGCTTGCACGCCCGGCCTTTTCTCACGGGGTATTTTCGTTTTTTTGTTCTGGTGAGCTTCGTCATCGGGGCGCTGACCGGCGTGGGGATGTGGTTCACCTCGATTCAGATCAGCCCGGGCACGATCGGTCTGATGGTCGGCGAGTTTCACTGGGTCTGGGCGACGGAGTGGACGTTCTTCTGCGCCGAGATGGTCACCGGTTACGCCTTCTATCGCTACGCGGATCGGCTCACCGAAGGCGAGCGATTGACGCTGCTGTGCCTCTACTCGACCGCGGCGTGGATGAGCTTGTTCTGGATCAACGGCATCCTTTCGTGGCAACTCACGCCGGGGAAGTGGACGGCGACGCGATGGGTGTGGGACGGGTTCTTCAATCCGACCTTCTGGCCGTCGCTGCTCTACCGCACGGTGGTTGCGATGACGCTCGCCGGACTCACCGCTTGCGTGGTGATCAACACGTTGACCGAACTGCCGCGTGCGGCGCGCGGTGAACTGATGGGGCGCGCGGCGCAGTTCCTGGTGTCCATGGTGTTCATGCCCCTGTTCGGCGTATGGTATCTCGGGGCGATGCCGGAGGACAGTCGCTCGTGGGTGCTGGGGGGCAGTGCGGCCATGACGTTGTTCACGATGCTCTCCGTCGGGTCGTCGCTGCTCATCGGACTCTATGCGATCGTCGGACTCGTCGGAAAGCGACTGTACATCAACGGGGCGACGGCGACGCTGCTGTGCGCCCTCGCGCTGGCGGCGACGGCGGGAGGGGAGTTCATTCGTGAAGGATCGCGGAAGCCGTATTCGATCCGTGAGACCCTCTACTCCAATTCGATCACTCCTGCGGCGGTGGCCTCGCTGCGTCAACAGGGGTCTACCCTGCGCGACCCGTATCCCTTGCGCGGCGCCGAAGCCTATCCGCACGAGCAACTTCGGCTTGGCGCGCGGGTGTTCCGGTTTCAGTGCGCCGTGTGCCACACGATCGACGGGATCAACGGTCTGATGCCCTTGGCGGGCTCTTGGACCACGGAGCAGAAGCGGATGAACCTAGCCAACTTGCAGAACACCAAGCCGTTCATGCCGCCGTTCGCGGGGAGCGTCGAGGAGCTGGAAGCGCTGGTGCAGATGATCGAGTGGGAGAAACGGGATCGCCCGCCGATGTGGACGTCGTCGTCGACGCCGGACGCTCTGGCGAGAGTGCGGGTGTGGCTGGAGGAGGCGGGCACGGCTCCGGCCCATGCTCGACGGATCGAAGGCTCGTAGCGTACCATGCCCTTGTCCGCGACCCACTTCTATCTCGTCCTCTACGGAGCGACGCTCGCGCTGCATGTGGTGTTCATGAATTACGTGCTGGGCGGGGCGACGTATCTTGCGGTTCGGTCGCTTCGTAGGTGGACCGGCGCGGGCAACGACGCGCCGGATCCGATCGCGGAAACCGCGCGCGACTGGCTGCCGTTGGCGCTCAGCGCCGCGATCACCGCGGGCGTCGCCCCGCTGTTGTTCGTGCAAATCCTTTATCCGCGGGCGTTCTACACCGCGAATCTGTTGTTGTTTCACCGATGGATGGCGGTGATTCCGGTTCTCATCACCGGGTTCTATCTGTTGTATTTCCTCAAATCGCGTCCGGCGGAGCGCGCCGCCGGGAGGAGCCGGGCGCTGCTTTCGACGGGCGCATTCCTCTGCGTGGCGTTCACGGGCTTGTCGTGGACGGAGAATCACCTGCTCAGCCTCGACGAGCCGGTGTGGACCGGGTTCTACGCGTCGGGGTCGCTCGTCTACGTGAACGCGAGAGTTTGGGTCCGGTTTGCGATGTGGTTGTTCGGATCGTTGCCGACGTTCTGCCTCTTGATGGCTTGGCAGTTGCGGCGTTCCGCGAAGCATGGGTCGGCGACGCGGCTCGCACATTGGGCGTTGGGCGCCGCCCTCCTTTCGGGTGTCGCCGCTATCGCCTACGGCGGAACCCTGGATGAGAAGACTCGCGGCGCTTTCAGCGGGGCGGTCGGCGTTGCAGCACTGTCGGTCGCCGGCGCGGGGTGGCTGATGCAGGTCGTCGGGTGGATCGGCGTTCTGCGGAAAAAGGCGCTGCGCGTCGGGTCGCTTGGGTTGGCAGCCATCGGCGTCCTTGCGACCATCGGTGGTGTCACGACGGTGCGCGAACTGATTCGCCTCCGAGCGATCGACGTACTGAGCTTGCAGGCCGAGCATGCTCAGGCCGCCGGCAAGGGCGGGCTTTGGGTCTTCGTGCTGTTCCTCATCGTCAACGCCGCGTTGATCGCATGGTGTGTGCGCATCGTCGCGCGGCGCTCGGCTCGGTTTGACGAAGATGCAGGCCAAGCCCTATGATGATCCCCTCGCGGGGCGCGCAAGAGACCGCCCCGCATCACGAGCGTGGCGCATGGAACACAATCCATCCCATTGGGTCCTGGCGTGTCGCGGGCGGCGATTGGCGGCGATGAACCTTTCGCAAACCGTGCCCCCTCGCACTCCGCGCGGTTGCGGTTCGTAGTCAGGTCTGAGGGGAACGCGGACGAACGACCTGATGAACAACCGCGCCGCGATCATCTTCGATCTCGACGGGACGCTCACCAAGCCTTATCTGGATTTCGACGCAATCCGCCGGGAACTCGGCATCGCCCAGGGTCCGATCTTGGAAGCTCTGGCGCAAATAGAGGCCCCGGCGCGGCGCGAGGCCGAAGCGGTTCTGTTGCGGCACGAGTGGGAGGCGGCGGAGAATGCGCCCGTGTACGACGGGGCGGTTGCCACGGTCGCGGCCTGCCGGGCGAAGGGACACCCCGTGGCCATTCTCACTCGCAACGCACGCGCCGTCGTGGACTACGTACTCGAAAAGCATGGCTTCGTCGTCGATGCGATCCGCACCCGCGAGGACGGGGCGATCAAGCCCTCCGCGGAGCCGGTGCTTTCCCTCTGCCGACAACTGAACGCGTCGCCGCCGCGAAGTTGGATGGTCGGCGACTACTTGTTTGACATCCTCTCCGGCCAGGCCGCCGGGGCGCGGACGGTGCTGATGATCGGCAACGGGCCGGCGCCGGACTATGCCGGAAAGGCGGACTTTGTCATTCGACAACTGTGTGAACTGCTGGCGGTCATCGGCGTGTAACGCCGGATTGTGGACGCTCTGCGCCATCCCGGTCTTCGCCTTGCGCCATGGGTTCGACCATGTCGAGGAGGCCTTGGACTTGTTGGACCAACCGAGTCGCGGCGTGTGGTTCGAGGTTCGCGGCGCCCGCGCGCCCGTTGTTGGAGCCGCGGGCGAGCCCGCGCAATTCGGATAGGCTGTCGCGGGTATTGCTCAGCATCCGTTCCATCGTGCCCGCGTCCGCTGGAACCGAGTCGGCGTTGCGCGTCGCCGTGGTGGAGACCACGGGGGCGGACGCGACCCTGATGAGAACGGGCGCGGCTCGAACCGCATCCGCCCGTGCTGCGGCTTGCGATAGGAGCCGGGCGAGCTCATCGGCGTTCTGACGGGCGCGGTGGGTCTGGATCGTGAGTTGGTCGTGGGTCTGCTGGGCGGCGATTTGGTCGCGTCGGCCCTGGGCCGATGCTTTCTCAATGCGGTTCAACAGGTCGAAGAGCTGCTCGGCGACCTTCTTGACGACCAGTCCAAGCGCGCCCAGGCGTTGCTCACGCTGCTGGAGGTCCCGCGTCAAAGCCTCGCCCTGACCGATCAGCGCCTTGGCCTGACCGGTTATGGCTTCCAGGGCGGTGCGAGCGGCGCCGGCCTCGGCAACCGCGGCGGCCGAACCGTCCGCCCGACTTCCCGTGGGCACGCTCTGGGCGATCGCGGCTGCGCCGTGGGTCCGAACCTCACGTCGAGGCGTCGACGACGTGGTTGCCGGGTGCGTGCGGTGTAACGGCTGGGCGTAGACAGGCGGTTGTTCGCTTGGTGCTGGAACCGGCGCCGAAGCGTGTAGCGGCGTGCGAGCGTGCCCGGATTGGTGGGCGGCGCGTTGGGGGGAGGACGAGGTGTGCGCGACGGCGCGCGGTTCACTCGCGGCGGCCGCCTCGATGAATCGGGGTTCGACGGCGGGCGGACTCGGCGGCGGCGAGGCGGCAAACGAGAACGCGGGGCGGGGCGTTCGGATGTCCCCGCCGAGCATCATTTGGGCGAGGACGGATTCGAGGAAGTCCTCGTCGATCCGGCGACGGTCGGCGGAGTAAGCGCTGAGCATGGCGTTGTCGCAGACGGTGTTGATGAGGCGGGGCAGTCCTCCGGAGACGGCATAAATCCGGTCGACGGCCCTGGGAGCGAAGATGGCCACGTCCTTCGCCGCGGCGACGGACAGTCGGTAACGGATGTAGCCTTCCGTGGACTTTCGGTCGAGCGCCGGCAGGTGGTAGCTGCGGAAAATACGTTGCTTGAGCTGGCGAAGCTGCGGCGATTGAAACAAGCGTTGCAGTTCGGGCTGTCCGACGATGGCGATCTGAAGGAGCTTGGCGTCATCGGCCTCGAGGTTGCCGATCATGCGAAGTTGCTCGAACGCTTCGGTCGGCAGGTTCTGGGCCTCGTCGAGCAGCAATACGACCGGCGTGTTCTGCGCGAACTTCGCCAAGAGGAAGTCGTGGAGCGTGCGTACGAGTTGGGCGTTGCCCTCGCCGTGCTGGTAGGGAAGTTCGAACTCGGAACAGAGCGACTCCATCAGATCGCCGGCGGTGTGCAGGGCGTGGTTGATGTTGGCGAAGGCGATGCTCGTGCCGAAGTGGCGGAGCATCATCCGCGAGACGAGCGTCTTTCCAGCGCCCACCTCCCCGGTCAGCAGGACGAACCCCTTCCGCTCCTTGACCGCATAGATGAGCGAGGCAAGGGCCTCCTCGTGATCAGGCGTGGAATAAAAGAAACGCGGATCGGGCGTGTTGTTGAACGGGAGCTCGCGAAGCCCGAAAAAGTCGGCGTACATGAGGGGTCTCTTTTGGGCGGACTTGAAGTCCACTCCACCGGAGGACCCGAAGTCGCACGAGGAATATCGGTCCCGCCGCCAGGCCGCTTGAGGTCTGCTCACGGATGTTCCCGGACGTGAAATCGGCTTCCCCAAAAACCAGACGCCCGATCGCCTTCAACGCGATTGCTCTCGGGCCATGCACGGCCCGGAGAGGTTCAGATCACCCCCCTGCGACCCGATAAATCCGCACTGAGACGGTCTGCGCGGTCGGGTATCCCCGCGCGGGTTATTGGCACCGCGCGCGGGGAACCCTCCCAGCGCATCGGGGAGCCGACGAATGGTTCCGTGTACGTGGCGGCGTACTTGGCGGCGGGCGATGGTGACGGCGGTCTTCTTCGCCGTCGCCGGCGGAGGCTGCGCGTCCAAGAACGTGGACATGCTGCACTTCCTGCGTGAGCACGAGCACGAAGTCGCGGCCATCGAATATCGCATCGGCATCCCCGACGGCGTCGCCATCAGCGCTCCGCGCATCCTGGAGATCGACGGGGAATCCCAGAGCATCCACCCGGACGGAAAAATCAGTCTGCGTCTGGTGGGGGACGTGAAGGTCGTGGGCATGACGGCCAAGGAGATCGCCGCGAAGCTGGAGGTCTTGCTCAGCAGATACTACGTCGATCCCAAAGTGAGCGTGCGGGTCGTGAACTACGCGAGCAAGAAGTTCTACGTCTACGGTCAGGCGAGCGGGGCCGGTCCGCGGCCCTTCACCGGGCGGGATACGTTGCTCGACGCGGTGGTGAAGTCGGGGACGACGTTTCTCTCGTGGACGAGCCGGGTGAAGGTGATCCGCCCAGCCCACGACGAAGTGCCGGTGCGAACGCTCGAAATCGACGTCGACAGAATGGTAAAGACCGGGGACTGGAGCAAGAACATCCTGCTGGAGCCGAACGACATCGTGTACATTCCGCCGACGCCCGCGGCCTGGCTGGGGCTGCGGGTGCGGGAAATCCTGTTCCCGTTCGTACCGGTCGCCCAGGCCTACGCCGCGCCCGCGCAAATGCGCGACCTGGCGGATCTCTACAACAACCAGGACAACAGGAATACGTCGTTCAACGGCGGCAGCTTCTATAACTACGGCAACCTCGGCCCATGACCGGCCGCGAGCATGTGAAAGTTGAGACACCGCGAGGTGGACGTGAATGGGTAGAATCGCCGACGCGCTGAAACGTGCCGAACTCGAACGTCGTCTGACGATGGGTTCGTCCGCGCCGGAGAGCGGGAGCACGGCCCTGGCGACGCCGCCAAGCGACGTCGGGCGCAGCGCAGAACCGGCCGCTCCCGCCGAACCTCACCAAGAGCCCCGCGTCGAGCCGGTGGCCCTCACCGAGGGGCTGTCCGAGTCGCTGGTCCCCTTCTACGAGCGGGCTTCGTTGGTCACTGAACAGTACCGTTCTTTACGCACGCGACTGCTGAGTCAGAACCCCAACTATGAACACCGCATCATCGCCATCACCAGCGCCGTCCCGAAGGAAGGGAAGAGCGTCACCACGCTGAACTTGGGCTGCATCCTGGCCGAGATCCGTCACCTGAAAGTGCTGGTGGTCGACGGCGACTTTCGGCGTAGCTCGCTCGCCCACATGTTGAACCAGCCCACCGGGCCGGGGCTGGCGGAAGTCCTCGACGGGCGGGCGACGTACGAGGAAGTGCTCCGATCCACGCCGATCCCCAACCTGATGTTCATCCCCGCGGGCAGCACCAACGGACGACCGGCCGCGGAACTGTTGACCGCCGCGGGGTTGTCGCCCGCCTTCAAACGGATGCAGAACGATTTTCACTACACCATCGTGGACACGCCGCCGGCGACGACGGTGACGGACGTTGGCATCATCGGGCAGATGTGCACGGGCGTCGTCGTGATCGTCCGTTTGCACCGCACGCATGAGGCCGCCGCGAAACGGGCCGTGCGACTGTTGCAAGTCAACAATATCCCGATCGTCGGATGCCTGCTCGTCGGTCGAGACGCGCCGGCCGGAGGGTACTACGGCTACGGGTATGGGTACGGATACCGTTACAACTATTACCGCTACTACGACTATGTGAAGCAGAGCGACAAGGAAAAGTAAGCCGGGGAGCGGGCTTCACCCCATGATCGAAGGTCGGCTCATCGTGTGCATCGCGAACTCGTGGAACTACGATCCCACGAGCAAGCATCAAATTATGAAAATCCTCGCCCGGCGCAATGATGTCGTTTGGGTGAATTATCACGGCACGCGGCGCCCGCAGGCGAGCGCCGCGGATTTCCGCGCCGCCTGGTCGGCCGTGCGACGCTTTGCGAGAGGAGCTTGTCGGGTCACCCCCTCGATCGTCCAGGTCACGCCGCTGGTCATTCCCGGCGCTTCGCACCCGCTGCTTCGCCGGCTGCATCAACGGATGCTCGTCGCGCAGATTCGTCGCGCCGCTCGGACGGTCGATCCGGAGGCACGGAAGCCCGTGCAACTGTGGTCGTTCGCCCCGGACGTGCCCTTCCTGTACGGTCGCTTCAACGAGGAGTGTTCGGTCTATTATTGCGTGGATGAATACAGTGAGTTCGAGGGGTTCGATCCGCAGCGGATCCATGCGGCCGAGGAGGAGTCGCTGGCCCGGGCGGACCTGGTGGTCACGACCTCCGAATCCTTGTATGAAAGGAAGCGCGCCCAACGATCCGACGCTCTGCTGGTCCGTCACGGGGTCGATTACGAGCACTTCGCTTCCGCGTGGCGGACGGCGCTCAAACGACCGTGCGATCTTGCGGAAGTTCCCAAACCGATCTTCGGTTTTTTCGGATTGATCCACCATTGGATCGACCGCGGGCTGCTTGCGGAGGTTGCGCGACTCCGTCCCCACTACTCGTTCGTGCTGATCGGCGATCGCCGCGTGGACGTCTCTGAATTGGCGTGCCTGGATAACGTGTACTTGTTGGGTCGTCGTGCGTACGCGGACCTGCCGGCGTATTGCGCATCCTTCGACGCCGGACTGCTGCCCTTTGCAAGGAGTGCGATGACCCGCAACATCAACCCCATCAAAATGCACGAGTATCTGGCCGCCGGACTGCCGGTTATCTCCACGTCGTTGCCCGAGGCCCGTCGCTACGAGGGGCCGATCGTGATCGCGGACACGGCGGAGGACTTCGCCGCGGCCTGTGACCGGGCGTTGGCGGACAAAACGCCGGGCCGAGGTGCGGCGATCAGTGCGATCGTGAAAAACGACACGTGGGCGTCGAGAGTCGAGGTTCTGTCCGAGGCGATCAAGGCTCGCGTCGGACGTAGATCCCCCTGTCCGACACGCACGCCCGACGAAGTTCCCGTGGAACTCGTCGCCGCGCCGGCGTGAGGAAGCGTCGCGAGGTCACGTTGCAATCGTGTTCCTCACCGGTTAGCATCGACGGGGATGATGGATACGACGGCGCGGGTCTGTGGAGATCAGCAATGAGAATCGTGCGGAGCGGCCTCCTAGGGCTCGTTTTGTCCGTGGCGGCCGGATGCGGGAGTGGTGCTCCGACGACCTTCCCGCATCAACTCCTCGCCGCCGACGGACACGCGATCCTGCTCGATGACGTCAAGGTCATCGTCAACAACACCGATCTGACCGACGACGACAAACGCACCCAGCTCCGCGAACTGGGCATTGAGGACGAAGAACTGATCGACGCACTACTGACGTTGTAAATGTAGCGCCACCCCTCTTGCTGTTACCCATAAGTGAACGTCGTGCCCGGACTCGCGGGCGACGCGTCCCGGAGGGACGAACCGATATTAGCCCAGCGTTTCAACGCTGGGAAAACGCCCACCCCGCCCACAAAGTCCCGGAGGGACGGCTGAGTGCCCATCAGTCGTCCCTCCGGGACTTACAGCACTGCGGCATCCTGCACCCCAGCGATGAATCGCTGGGCTATTTTCGCGCCGTGCCTCCGGCACGGATTCGGCTTTCTCGACGGGCAGCCGCGAATTCGTCTTACAGAATTGTGGGTAACGGCAAGCCTCCCCTTGTGGGTGGCGAGACACACCGGTTGGACAGCGGCGCCACACGCAGCTACTTGCCCTTCGAACCGTTGCAATTATAGTGTCCGCCGATGGGTGCGCTTCGATACTTGGATGACGCCGGGCGGTTGCAGACCAAGCTGCTGGACTCGGAACATTTCCTCATCGGCCGGGCGCCGACGTCGCAGCTCATCCTCGACTCGGACATGATCTCGCGCGAGCACTTGCGCATCGACCTGGAAAGCAACGGTCGACACCGCATCCGCGATCTGGGCAGCCGCAACAAAACCTACGTCAACGGCGAACTGATTACGGAGACGCTGCTCACCGGCGGCGACATCATCCGGGCCGGGGATCGCGTGTTGGAGTTTCTGGACGACGCCACCAAGCCCGACGCGCCGGACTTGGAGTTCCTCACCCCCGACCGCGCCGAACCGCCGGACTGCGAGTGGGTGAAACTCAAGGCCCCGTTGTCGTTGACCATCGGACAGATTGAACAACTGGCCCAGCTCATCGGCGATCAACCGCTCACGGCCCGGGCGGAAGACATCGCCGGCGCCGCTTTAGGGCAGATCATCCTCGACCTTCAAGCCGAGCGCGGACTCATCGCCCTTAAGGGAGAGGGTAAGACCGATCTTCGACCGCTGGTCCATCGGGCGTTGAAACGGCCGCCGGGCGGTTCCTTGACCCCGGCCAGCCAGTCCTTCGTGCTTGCCCCCGTGCTCCAACACGTAGCCGGTCGATATCCGCAAACCGCCGCGCAGTTGAACGCGAAGCTCGGATACGCCATCACGGCCGTCGTCGCGCCTCTGACGTATCGGGGCGACGTGGTCGGCGTTCTCTACGTCGATCGACCCTCGTCCAAGAAGCCGTTCACCACCGCGGCCATCCAGTACGTTATCGCTTCCGGGGCCTTGGTGGGGGCGTTGTTGGCGGAGTCGTCGCGGAAGCTCAGCGGCGCCGCGGCCCGCGAGGGGGCGGCGTGGATGACGACGATCCGGCGCGTGCAGGCGGCGGTCAGCGCCCCGGTCGCGGGGAGCGACGCATTCGATGTCGCGGTGAAGTGCTTCCCCGGCCGCATGCGTTGCGGCGATTTCGCCACCGTGATCCACCTCGACGAGCGGCGCTGCGGAATCGTCGTGGTGGACGGCGGCGGTCACGGCATCGGCGGGATCGTTCAAGCGAACGCGATCCTCACCGCGGCGCGGACGGCCGTCGCGATCTCCGAAGACGCGCTGATGGACCCGGCGGGCATGTTCAACGCGATGAACCAACTCCTTGCCTCGTCGAAGGCGCGGCAGGTGCTCCCCAGCGTGTACGTGGGGATCGACATGGCCTCCGGCAAGCTCACCTACGTCAACGCGGGAGGGATGCCGCCGCTGCTGATGGTCGGGGCGGGACGATTGGTGACCCTCGATCAGCCTTCGCTCGTGCTCGGCGTGGACGTTGACTATGTCTTCGCGGCGACGCGGGTCGACTTGCCCGAGGCGTTTCGGATCGTCTGTTACACGGACGGCCTGGTGGAGGCGGCCAGCGCCGGCGGGGAGGCCCTGGGCGAGCAACGGCTGCACGACGCTCTGCTGGACCGCGACGCGTTCTCCGACGCCGCGGGCGTCGTCACGCGTATCGGAAACACCTGGAACGCGCATCTGGCGAGCGCCCAGGCCGACGACGACGCGCTCGTGCTGGTTCTCGCGCGGGGATAAGACCCGCGTAGGTCGGGTCATCGACCCGACTGATGCGGTCGGCGGGGAACGACTTCCGCTTGGACTGCTGGAGTGATTTCGATGCTTTGTACAAGGGTGCTTCTACTGATTCTCTCATCACTCGCCGGGGCCTGCGTTCGAACAGACCGCGGACTTGGTGACCTGACCGTTGCCTCGAATGGAACGGTCGCGGCCTATTGGTATGATTCCGTCTCCGCATTCGGATCCGTTCACACGAAGGAATTCGCATGCTCAGCCTATGTGAGATGGATCGATCTTGATCACCCCATCTTCGTCCGCTCAAAACTAATTTACGCAAAAAGAGAGTCTTTCTGTTCCTTGACCAGCTTTGTCGACCGCGCGCTAGCCTTTTCACCGGATTCTAAGTACATTGGCGTACGAATCGGCGGCGAGTTGCATTGTGTTGATCCGCAATCCAGCAAAACGTGGCAGCTTTCTTTACCCGAAGAGTATGTGTCTAGCTTTTGTTGGGTTGGGAATGACGAGATCGCCTACGCACGGGTAGGCCCGGATGGGGGGGTCTTCAAACGCCGCGTTCAGGAGCCCTCGCCGAACCGAGTGCCCGTTTTGCAGGGTTCGTTGCCCCCTCTGACCTTGTTGCCCAAACAGTTGAACAGACCGTGGGAGGAACTCATTAGGCGGACTCCGCATGAGTGGTGGGCCCCTAACGGCAGATTTGTCATTGTGGCTTGGGGGGATCAGAGTATTCACCTGTTCGATACGGAAAGCGGTATCGTTCGCAGCTACGAGCGCCCATTCCCGAGCGTGGCTGTGGGTTGGAAGCCCGACAGTTCTATGTGCCTGGTCGCGCTGGGTGATACAGACTTTAAGCCAGGAAAGATGTTTCTCTTATCTCCTATAGACGGGTCTATTCGAGACCTGACGGATCCTTTTGTGGAAACTTTCAAATCACCTGAGCGGAAGGAGGTGCGCCGCTCCTCGTGGGCTATAGACGTTCAGGCTTTGGGGGAATCTATTCCGAGGGCGGTGTCGCTCGATCACGGTGACAATCTTGACTGGACTGCGGATGGCAAATTCGTCATCATTAGTTCGCCTATGCACGGAGCCTGTCTAGTGCGGCCTGATCCTTGGGAGGTTGTTGAATTGGGAAGTGGTTTTGCGACGGCGATGAGAGATACGGAGGCATATAGGCAGGCGGTTCGCTTACACAAAAAGGAAACGCTTTTCTCCTTGAGCGTGCTGCCCGTGGCGGGCTGGGTAAAGGCGTGGATGGGCGGGCATGAATACGCAGTCAACTATGAACGGAATGAGGCCGTCGAACTTGCAGCCTATATCATTTCAGCGGCTTCGCCCGCTGTCGTGACAAACGACGGACACCGTGTGGTTACGTTGGATATCCTAGGAAACCTGAAGGTGTCGCCGCTCGATCTCTCAAAAGCGCCTGTTGTTGCGAAATGGTAGAGCTTCAGCTCGCTGCTGACCGGATGAAGAGTTCCGATGGGAAACCAACAACAGCCCGCGTAGGCCGGGTCATCGACCCGACTGATGCGGCTGGCGGGAAACGATGTCGGGTCCATGACCCGACCTACACGTTGGCTCAGTTCAGACGTTTTTGTGTTTCTGCTTTCAGCGTTTCTGCGTCTACCCCAACATCCGCACGACATCCTGGTAAGTGACGAACAGGAGAAGCCCGACGATCAGGAAGAGGCCGATCATCTGCGTCGCCACCTGGATGCGCAGACTCACGGGAGCGCCTTTGATCTTCTCGATGATGAGGAAGATCATCAGCCCGCCGTCGACGATGGGCAGGGGTAGGAAGTTAATCACCGCGAGGTTGGCCGAGATCATGGCGAGAAAGAAAAGGAACTGCACCAGCCCGGTGCGGGCGATCTGCCCGCCCATGTCGATGATGCCCAGCGGCCCGGACATCTGCTCCAGACTGAGCGTGCGCGTGAAGAACATCCGCTGCATTGTGCGGTAGACCATGCGGATGAAGTAGTAGGTCTTGTGAATGCCGATCCACACCGCGTCGAGGGCGTTCTCGCCCTTGAGGAGAGTGCGCTGCACGTCGACATCGATGTTGGGCGAAAAGGCGATGCGCCCCACCCACGGATCGACCATGTCCGCGGTCACCTCGAGGTTCTTTGTTTCCAGCGGCGCGAGAGGGTTCTCGCGGTACTCGACGGGGACGTTGGTGCGCCCGATCAACTCCGTCAGAATGGCCCGCGTGCCTTCATGGTAGCGGACGGTGAGGTTCTCCGTTCCGCGGGCGGTCTGGGCAGCGACCGTTTCGCGGCCGTCTATCTTGACGATCCGAGCCTCCGGTCCGACGCCCAGCAAGCTATGCAGCGTTTGCGGGACGCGGAAAGGGACGACCCGTTTGGCCTTGGTCGAATCGAGGTACGAAAGCTGCACGGTCGTGCCCGCGTCCTTCTGCAAAACCGCGATCAGATCGCGCCACCGGCTGACGGCGACGTCGTTGACGGCGGTGATGGTCGCGCCGGCGGGAATGCCGGCCTCGGCCGCGGGGCTGGGGCGACCGTTGATGGTGGGCACGATATCGCCCGTCTGCAGAAAATCGTCGGCGACGAGCGTGAACGTGGCGTCGATGGCGCCCGGCGCCTGCGGCTGAAGGTACGTCTGGACGACCCTCCCACTTCCCTTACGAAGCGTCAGCGCCACCGCCTGGCCGACGCCGCCGCCGATCGCGCGATTCACGGCGCCGCTCGTCGGATTGTCCACCTCGTTGCAACGCACCACCAGGTCGCCGGCTTCGACTCCCGCTTCGGCCGCGATCCCGCCGCGACGCACGTCCACGAACTGCGCCTGGGGTCCGTCGGACGGTCGCGCCGACGATTCGGCCGGTCGACACGAGGCCTGGATGGTCGCCGCCCCGCGCTTGTTGCGTTTTGGTCGCACGAACCCGTCGACCACCCGTCCGCCCGCCTTTCGGACGCGAAAGGGGATGTCCCACTCGGCGCGGTCGCGGACTGCCCGAGCAACGACGGCCATGGTGGGATAGGAAAGATCGTCCCAACGGAGGATGGTGTCTCCGACGTCAATTCCGGCGAGGGCGGCCCGGCCCCGCGGATCGACCTGGCCGAAACGCGGCAGCGGGGTCAGCCCGAGTACGCTCACCGACCCGGGGTCCTGGCTGTCGGCGGGGTACAGGGAAAGCAAGGGGGGAATCAGCACCTGAACGCGCTTGGGCGGGGCCGCAGGATGCTTCGGGTCTTTCCGTTCGACGTAGATATTGCCGCGGCTGTAGACCAGGGTATTGAAGATTTCGCTGGCGTTGTCGTCCGTCGCGGGCACGCCGTCCACTTCGACGAGTACGTCGCCGACGTGAGGCTGATCGGGCTTGGACGTGTCGATCTCCGGGCCGACCGCGACGATCTCCCGCGTGACGCCGGGCAAGATGCCCACAACCTGCCGTTGGAAGTCGCGGGTGGTCTCCGGCGCTTGGTACTCGGGTTTGATGTACAGGGGTCGTTGCACGGCCCCGCCGCGCTCGACGATGAACTCGATCGGCTCGTGAAGCGGCGACAGGGCGACGGCGAAACGCACCTCGCTGAATTCGAGCATCCTCTCCCCGTTGATCTCCCGGACGAGGTCTCCTGGGAGCAGCCCGGCCTTCTCCGCGGGACTATCCGGCGCGATGAAGTCCACGCGGGGGGCGACGGCTTCCATTCCCATCAAGAACACCACCATGAAGAGCAGGCACGCAAAGACGGTGTTCATAATGACGCCCGCGGAGACGATGGCCATGCGGTGTCCGACCGGCTTGTTGAGGAAGGAGCGCGGGTCGTCCTTGAAGCGCAGCTCATTGGACTTGTCGTCGAAATCCTCCTGACCCAACATCTTCACGTATCCGCCGAGAGGGAGGATGTTGAAGGAATAGCGGGTCTCGCCGCGGGTGAACCCGGCGATCTCCCGGCCGAAGCCGATGGCGAAGGTCTGGACGCGGACGCCGGCCCATTTGGCGACGGCGAAGTGGCCCAACTCGTGGACGAAGACGATGACGGAAAAGCCCAGGAGCATCACCAAGTACGGCCAGACGGTGCTCCAGACGGTCAGGACGAGGTCGAAGACGGAAGACGCTTGGGCGAGCATCAAGAGGCTGTGCATCGGCTAACCTCCTGTCGAGCCCACCGGTCCGCGATCAGCAACTCATCGAGCGTGGGCGATTCCTTGAACTCATGCTCTCGCAAGGCCTTCTCCGTAAGTCCGGTGATGTCGCGAAAGGCGATCCCGCCTTCGCGGAACAACTTGACGGCGGCTTCGTTGGCGGCGTTCAGCACCGCCCCGCACGTGCCGCCGCGACGGGCCACCTCGTAACCCAATTCCAACGCCGGGAAACGCTCGCGGTCCGGGGGATGAAACTTCAGCTCGCGGATACGCAGTAAATCAAGCGGCGGCGACGGGCAAGGCTGCCGCTCCGGATAGGTGAACGCGTATTGAATCGGCGTCCGCATATCCGGCGTTCCCAACTGGGCGATCATCGAGCCGTCACAAAACTCCACCAGCGAATGTATGATCGACTCGGGATGGACAACCACTTCGATCTGATCCGGTCGAAGATCAAATAGCCAGCAGGCCTCGACGATTTCCAGCGCCTTGTTCATCATCGTCGCGGAGTCGATGCTGATTTTCGGACCCATGTCCCAGGTTGGATGACGCAAGGCGTCTTCCAGCGTCGCCTCGTCCATCGCTTCGGCGCTCCAGGTCCGGAAGGGTCCGCCGGATGCGGTCAGATACACTTTTCGGACCTCCGTGCGTCGCCCGGCGTGCAAGGCCTGGAAAATTGCCGAGTGCTCGCTGTCCACGGGGATGAGCATAGCCCCGGTCCGGCGGGCGAGGGGCATCAGCAACGATCCCGCGACCACCGGAACCTCCTTGCTGGCGAGTGCGACTCGCCGGCCCAACTCGACCGCACGAAGCGTCGCGACCAGTCCGCCCGCCCCGACGACCGCACACAGCGCACAGTCGAAGGGCACGGTATCGACCAGTTCGCGCAGCGCGTCCGCACCGGCGAAAACCTGGGGAGAGTAGGTCAGTTCGGCGTCCAGTTCCGCGGAAAGCTCCGTCCGGGCAATGGCGACGGCCTGGGGATGAAAGCGGTTCGCCTGGTGGGCGAGTTCGCGTCCCCGCGACCCGGCGGCAAGACCGACAACGCTCCATTCCCCATTCAACCCGGCCAGCACATCGAGCGCATTGCACCCGATGGACCCCGTCGATCCGAGGATGATGGCTCGTTTGGACATCGTGGTTCCACCCGCCTTGCACAGCTCCGGTCGGCGTGCGCGGGCGACGCATCATAGGTCCACGTGGATCAAGCGACAAGACGGACGGGAGGCGCCGGTCAGTCAGTGAACGAGTTCTCGAACTCACGTTGAAAGACCGCGAAGTCGGCGAGGTCCACGTCGGCGTCGCCATCGGCATCGGAGACGATGAAGAAAGTGTTGCCGACGATGTTGGACGCCCGGCAGAAGTGCGCCGGCGAAATACCCTCGGCCTGCCACCAGACGCGAACCGCCTCGCACGGCCCAGGCAAGACGGGCTCGCCGCTTGCACAGAGCTTGTGCTGGTAGTCGCCGACCTCGACGGGTTCGGAGAACCCGGCCACGCACGTCGCCACCCCGTCGCACAGGAACGGCGCCGTGGTAACCCGCGGTCCCGACAGGCACTGACCGATATTTCGAATCACCTCCTCGGGCACGCAGCACTCGACGTAGACCAGCACCGCGTCGCTTTGCACGAGCTTGGGCGTGACGTCGTAGACCTGATGGAACACGGCCAAGTCGGCGAGGTCCAGGTCGCCGTCGCTTACCTGGGCGGCGGCGCGTCGCGGGCGGGTGTTCACAGCGGCACGCACTTCGTCGTCGAACACGGAGAAGAGACTAACGCTCGCCTGCCGCTTGCCGACACATTGCCGTACGGTCGTCAAGTCTTCGTTCGCCCACTCGCTGCAAAAGCCTCGCGTTGGTGCGGATATCTCCGTCTGTTGCGGATCGCAGAGGTTGCCCATCAACTGCGCGTCCTCGCCGAAACCTAGAACGCAAGTCGCTGCTGCGGGACAAGTTCCGGGCTGGGAGGTTCCTCCAGGCCCCGACACGCAATCGCCAATCTTTTGGAGGTCGGCCTGCTCCGTGCAACATCGCACCGAAACCAACTGCGCACGGACCGACGAAACGAATACGAACGGCGCCAGCGCAACCAGCATCGCGGAGTTTGTCATCTTGGTCACGGCCCGTCCTCCTACGGATAAATGAGGGAATCCGTCGTCGCGTACTTCCCCGCCCCCACTCCTAATGCATTCTGCCCCGGATACGGGTTCACGTCCGGGGACTGATGCGGCGTGTCGCCGTGGATCCGGTTATACGGAACCACGCCCCACCCTTGCCCGTCTATCACCGTGTAAATGTTGTCGTCATCCACCCCCACGGCCGGAATTCGAACGAACGACGCGTGGCCGTCGCCGTAGAGAGCGTTCTCCCCCTCGCCGTTGCCCTGCCCACCATGGTTGCTCGAGTTGAACGGCCGCCAGGCCTTCGGCCAGTCGTCCAATGTGATCGGCCCGTTTTGTCCCACATCCCAGTTCGGATTGGTGGTGCTGGGGGTCCAGAGGTAATACGGCCCCTTATCCGCGGCGATGATCTGACGATGGTCCATCCCTTCCCGTGGCCGAGTGTCGCTCGGCCCGAACGGCACCTGATACCCGTAGCTGACGTTGCGGTAGCCGGTGAAGTCGTAATAGAGATCGACTTGCTCGGTAGGGTCGGGTACGTCGTCGAGGTTGCTGGGGCAGATGAACTGCTTGACGGTCACGTCGCCCGATCGGACGAGCATCCAATACGCCTGCGTGGTAGACATCGCGGTGCTTCCGCAGTTGGGACAAATCGGACTTTCCGACGTGGTTTCCCTAAAGCGCTCATAGCCCACCTCGCCTGGCTCAATGGGCGGGTCGTGAACGGCCGCGCCGGCGAGATAATCAATCCCCCCGTTGTCGATCATCCCCCGCTTAAAGGGTGGGATCATCCACTGGTCGTTGTTGGAGGCGGCGTAGACCTTGGCCGCGGCCCCGATCCCCATCAGGTTCACGCCGCAAACCGAGCGTTTGCTCAATTCTCGAACTCGGGCCCCCGTCGGTACGGCGATGCTGACCAACAGAACCGCTACCGCCGCGGTCACAAGAAGGTCGACTAGGGAGAAGGCGCAGAATCGCGCGCGCATGGATCGACTCCATAGACTGGGACGCGAGGCGTCGAACGTGGGGCTTGAAAAAGGACGATGACGACGAATACCGGCCATGCGTCGACGCCCAGCCAGTCGGTGGATTCTAGGACGCGACCCACGACTCGGTCAACATGCCAAACCGACAAATTGACCCCAGGTCTTGACTACTCCGACCGTGCCTGTGCCGCGGCCTTGTCTCTTGCGCCGCATTCACCTCATGGGCGGTGCCACTCGTCGCACGCGGCGCAGAGCGGGGTGGGGTCGAATTGACCCCTCCGGTGGGCGAGGCGAATCCGCTCGAACTCCGCGCCGCGCCAGATTCCCTCAAGTGATCGGTCCCCAACCCGTCCTACCGTGTGCAGACCGCGAAAATCCTGATCGCACAGGGCCACGCGCCCGTCGGCAAGCACCAGACATCGTGACCGAATGCGACTACATGGCGTCCGCGCGGCCCCCGTATGCACCACGACGAAGGCTCCTCACCAGAACGGCTTTCGGGGCTCCATCACACGGCCTGGGCACTCGCTGTCTACGCTTCGCCGCATGGGTCGCCCCATCACGACGCAAGACTCGCTTCCGG
>JAZDHF010000019.1:0-41265 GCA_043806315.1 Planctomycetota bacterium
GAACTTGATGACCCCCAAGACCACGAGACTCGCCGCTGGCGAAGCCTAAACCGTCATCCATGAACGCCACGGAAACCTAACCGGGAGGCTGTGAATGAAATCTGCAAAAAGGCCCTTGCGAACCCAGAGAACATCTCTCCCCCGCTGGGGGAGAGGGGTATTAGAAGCCCAAGCGGGAGAGGGGTTCTAGGATGCACTGTTCGTGGGCGCCGCCGCGGCGTCGGCCATCGGGCAGTCGAGCGGCCACGGCGTTCTGCCGATGGACAAGGATACCAGGGCGGCGTGGGGATTGTCGATTCCTTCGAGCCCTTCGAGGCTCAGGACAAGTTTCGATTCCTTCGAGGCTCAGGACGAGTTTCGATTGCCGATTTGCGATTGATGCCTAAAAGGGACAAGCCTCATGTCGATCGAATCCCGGCGCGCCGGTAGACCGTCGAAAGTCTCTATGAGTTCTGCGGCTAACCGAGTCAGGGCGACGCGCCTTCAACCCGGTCGGTCCGAGCCCCTGGGTGCGACCTGGGACGGGATGGGGGTCAACTTCGCCATCTCTTCGGAGAACGCGACGGCCGTCGAGGTTTGTCTTTTCGACGGCCCCACGGACGGCGCGGCTTCGGCGACGACGCCCTTGACCTCACGGACGAACGGCGTTTGGCATGGGTATCTTCCTCGAATCCAGGCCGGACAACTCTATGGGTATCGGGTCCACGGGCCTTATGCGCCGCACGAAGGCCAGCGCTTCAACCCGGCCAAGCTCCTTCTCGACCCCTACGCCCGGGCCATCAGCGGCCCGATCATTTGGAACGACACCCTGCACGGATACGCCCGCGGCGACTCACTTGAGGATCGACAACCCGACTCACGCGATAGCGCGGCTTTCGTTCCGAAGTGCGTAGTCCTCGACCCGACGTTCGACTGGAGAGACGATCGGCCCCCGCGAACTCCCTGGGACCGCACGGTCATCTACGAGTGTCACGTGAAGGGGCTGACGATCCGCCATCCCGACGTTTCGCATCACCTTCGGGGCACGTATCTCGGCTTGGCCTCGAAGGCGGTCGTGGACCACTTGCTCCGGCTCGGGGTAACGGCGGTGGAACTTTTGCCCGTGCATCACGCCGCTGCGGAAGGCCGGCTGGCGGAACAGGGTCTGACGAATTATTGGGGATACAATACGATCGGCTTCTTTGCCCCCGATGCACGGTTCGCGACGGGCGGACTGGGGCGGCAAGCGGATGAGTTCAAGACGATGGTCCAGACGCTGCACGGCGCCGGTCTCGAAGTGATCCTCGACGTCGTGTATAATCACACCGCCGAGGGCGATCATCTGGGGCCGACGCTGTGCTTTCGCGGGATCGACAACGCCGCCTATTACCACCTGGACCCCGGCGATCGGCGGCGATATCTGAACTACAGCGGTTGCGGAAACAGCTTGAATATGACTCATCCGAGAACCGTTCAACTCGTCCTCGACAGCCTGCGGTATTGGGTGCGGGAGATGCACGTCGACGGGTTTCGGTTCGATCTCGCCACTACGCTGGGCCGCAAGGCGAACGGGGTCGATTTCGACGTGAGTTTTTTCTCGACATTGCAAGAGGATCCCCTGTTGTCGCAGGTGAAGCTCATCGCCGAGCCTTGGGACGTGGGGGAGGGCGGGTATCAGCTTGGCCGCTTTCCGCCGGGCTGGGCGGAGTGGAACGACAAGTACCGCGATACCGTCCGGCGGCTCTGGCGAGGCGATGCCGGGCAAATGGGCCTGTTTGCCTCGCGCGTCGCCGGCAGCAGCGATCTCTTCGATCGGCGGAAGCGCGGTCCTTGCGAGACCGTGAACTTCGTCACGTCGCACGATGGGTTCACCCTTCACGATCTGGTCCGTTACCAGTGCAAACACAACCAGTCCAATCGAGAGGAAGACCGCGACGGGACGGATGAGAACTTCAGTCGCAATTGGGGCGTTGAAGGTCCGACGGACGATTCAGAAGTGACCCAGCGGCGCGAGCGAACGAAACGCAACCTACTGGCCACTCTTGCTTTGTCACAAGGCGTTCCGATGCTCGCGGCAGGGGATGAGATGGGGCGGACGCAACTCGGCAACAATAACGCCTACTGCCACGACAATGAAATCTCCTGGGTTGACTGGCACCTGGATGAACCGCGTCGAGAACTCCTCGGCTTCGTCACTCAACTCATGGCCATCCGACGAAAACACCCGCAATTTCGCCGCGTTCGATTTTTCGACGGATGCCCCATAGATGCCTCCGGATTGAAGGATGTCGCCTGGTTGCGCCCGGACGGCGGGGAAATGACCGACACCGACTGGCATGATGACGAGCGCCACGCTCTCGGTCTGCTCCTGCACGGCTTTGACCGGGCGGAGACGGGCGCAGACGACCGCCGAGAGGCGCCCGAGACTGTCTTTCTTGCGTTCAACAGTGGTCCCGCGGCGTGTGAGTTTCGGCTCCCCGTCATTCCATGGCCTGGTCGTTGGACACAACTGCTTGATACTTCCGTGAGCGGAGGGGATATCGCCGTGGCCGACCCATTGCATATGTCCCCACAGTGTGTAGTCTTGCTGGCATTCGAGAGGGAATGAAGGACTCCTCACTTGACAACTTGCCTCTTCGCGGCGTGACGTCGCGGAAACTCGATCAGGCCGAGCTTCGGGCGATTGCCGCCGGGGATCACTCGCAGCCCCATGATCTCCTCGGTGCGCACCCTTTTGTGGTCAACGGGATCCCGGGAGTCATTGTCCGGGCGTACGACCCGAACGCGGTAGCGGCGGAATGCGTAGTGACCGAGCGTGACACCGCGGCGATGGAAGCGTTGGGCGATGCCGGCATGTTCGCGGTCTTCCTTCCCCGTGTGGAGCTGCCGCTCGGTTACCGGATTCGCTTCCGTTTCGCCGGTGGAGCGACGTGGGAGCGGGACGATCCGTACCGGTTTCTTCCGACGCTGGGCGACACCGACCTGTATTTATTCAACGAAGGAACGCACCGCACGCTTTGGCGGCATTTCGGCGCCCATCCGCGGCGCATCGACGGCGTCAACGGCACCTCCTTCGCCGTATGGGCGCCCAATGCCCGGCGTGTGAGCGTGGTGGGGGAATTCTGTGAATGGGACGGGCGTCTATTCCCCATGCGTCAAATGGGAAGCTCCGGTGTGTTCGAACTATTCATTCCCGGCGTCGGACCGGGAATGCTCTACAAATATGAAATTAAGACGCAGGACGGTGATTTGCGTTTGAAGGCCGACCCTTTTGCATTCGCCGCCGAAGGCCCACCGGGAACCGCCTCCCGCGTCGTCGCATCAACCTATGTGTGGAACGATGCGCCGTGGATGTCTGCACGGGCGACGTATGACCCCACTCGGGCGCCGATGTCCATCTACGAGGTGCATTTAGGCTCCTGGATGCGCGTCCCGGAGGAGAAGCGGCGTCCGCTCGGCTATCGGGAGATTGCGCCCAGGCTCGTTGAGCACGTCAAGCGGTTCGGCTTTACGCACATTGAGTTGCTTCCCGTCGCGGAGCATCCCTATGAGCGATCGTGGGGTTACCAGATCACGGGCTATTACGCGCCAACCGCGCGTTATGGAACGCCTGATGATTTTCGGTTTTTCGTGGACCTCTGTCACCGCAATGGAATAGGAGTCATTCTGGACTGGGTTCCCGCCCATTTCCCCAAGGATGACCATGCTTTGCGTTTGTTTGACGGGACGGCTTTGTATGAGCATGGCGATCCGCGCCGCGGCGAGCACCCGGACTGGGGCACGTTGATCTTCAACTACGGGCGAAATGAGGTTCGCAGCTTCTTGATCGCTAACGCCCTTTATTGGCTGGATGAGTTTCACATTGACGGGCTTCGGGTGGATGCCGTGGCTTCCATGCTTTATCTGGACTACAGCCGCAAGGAAGGGGAATGGCTGCCCAACCGCTATGGCGGGCGAGAGGACACGGAGGCGGTTGAGTTTCTACGGTTGATGAATGAAGCGGTGCGAACTGAATACCCAGGCCGCTTTACGATCGCCGAGGAGTCTACGGCGTGGGCGGGGGTCACGCGCCCTGTGCGGGAGGGTGGATTGGGATTCGCCTTCAAGTGGAATATGGGGTGGATGCACGATACGCTGGGGTACTTCTCGAAAGACCCCATTTACAGGCGTCACCATCACAACGAGCTGACCTTTGCCATGCTCTACGAGCATACCGAGCGGTTCATCATGCCGGTGTCGCACGATGAGGTTGTGCATGGCAAACGGTCGTTGTTGGAGAAGATGCCGGGGGATGAATGGCAGAAATTCGCCAATCTGCGGTTGTTGCTCGCCTACCAGTTCACCCGGCCGGGAAAGAAGTTGTTGTTCATGGGCACGGAGCTGGCCCCGCTCAGTGAGTGGAATCATGAGGTGAGTTTGGATTGGCATCTTGGAGGCGAACCCTACCGCGCCGGGCTGGCTCGCTTCCTGGAAGAGCTGGGGCGTTTCTACCGGGGTACGCCCTGTTTATGGCAGGCCGACCCTGATTGGGGTTCATTCGCGTGGATCGATTGCGAGGATCGGGAGAACTCCGTCGTGTCGTACGTGCGTCGCTGCGACGAAGGGCTTGTGATCGTTGTTCTGAATCTCACTCCTGCGCCCAGATATGAATACCGGATCGGCGCTCCCTCGATGGGCTCGTATGAACAGGTTCTTTGCACGGATGAGGGAAAGTATGGAGGAAGCGGCTTTGCAACGATTCCAAGCCTTCAGGCCGAGCCGACGCCGCTTCACGGTTACCCCCAGTCGCTGACGCTGCGTCTTCCGCCCCTTGGGGCCTTGATCTTGACTCCCCAACGATAGTTATGTCCGACCGACCCATTCTAGCGGCGCTGGCGAAGCGGGTTGGGATCCTGCCGGAATATGTCAGCCATGATGGAAGGGAGCGTCGGATCACAACTGACGCGACCCGCGTTGCTCTTTTGGCGGCCATGGAAATGGATGCTTCTACTGAGGCCTCCGCCGCCGCTGCACTGGACGTGCTGGAGAGCGCGGAGCGCGGACAACTGACCGATCCAGTGCAGGTTACCCAAACCATCGGCGGCGAGCCTTTGACGGTTCCCATTCGCGTGGTGACTGAGGGGCCTGCGTCCGTCGATTGGTTTCTCGAACTGCATACCGAACAAGGCGAGGTCCATTGCGCCGAAGGAAGGATGATGCTGGACGGCGGCGCGCGTACGACTGCAATACCAGTGCCAACAAACCCGGCGCCGGGACACCATCGTGTGCGCATCACAGTCCGGGCCAACGGTCGAGAAAGGACCGGTCAACAGTCGCTGATCGTGACTCCGCGGACTTGCTTAACCTCGACCGAGAAACTCGGCGACCGTCGTCTGTATGGGATCTGGGCCAACCTGTACTCGGTCCGAAGTGCGAAAACGTGGGGAATCGGCGACCTGGATCATCTGAACGATCTCATTGCGTGGGCGTCAGAAATCGGCGCGGCCTTCATCGGCGTCAACCCGCTTCACGCCACGCGCAACTGCGGCCCGGACATTAGTCCCTATCGCCCGCTGAGTCGGTTATACCGCAATACGGCTTACCTCGACATTTCCGGTTTTCGGGAGCATATGGACTACCCCGGAGCTTTCCGGCGTATCGGGTCCGGTGAGTCCGTGGCCGAGTTTGAGCGACTGCGTTCCTCATCGCACGTCGACTACCAGCGGGTCAACCGAATCAAGCAGGAGATTTTCGAGCCGTTTCACAACGAATTTGTCCGAAACGACCGCGATCAGGACACTGGCCGTGGGCGGGCGTATGCGGAGTATCTGCGTCAAGAGGGCAATGCACTCACCGATTTCGCGACCTTCCTGGTGCTCGATGAGCACTTTCGTTCGACGCAAGGCGCGGTCCATTGGCGCGAATCGCCGGGGGAATTCAGAGACCCGCGATCACCAGAGGTCGAGCGATTCCGCCGCGATCACGAAAGGGAAATCGACTTCCACCGTTTTCTCCAGTTTGAGTTGGATCGACAACTCGCGGTTGCGGCAGAGCGCGCCCGAAGCGGGGGTATGTCCATCGGCCTTTACCAGGATTTGGCCATCGGCACCGCTCCCGACGGCAGCGACCCGTGGGCCTTTCCGGGGCTCTTTGTGGCGGGAGCGAGCATCGGGGCGCCGCCCGACGATCTGGGGCCGGACGGTCAGAACTGGGGTCTGCCGCCGATCAACCCGCTTCGTCTTCGCGCCAGTGGGTATGAATACTGGATTCGCCTGCTGCGCAGCGCCTTTGCCCATGCCGGCGCATTGCGAATCGACCACGTCATGGGCCTGTTGCGCCAGTTCTGGATTCCCGCGGGCTGTTCAGGTTCCGCCGGCGCGTATGTCGGTTTTCCCGCTGATGACCTCTTCGGTATTCTTGCCCTGGAGAGTCGACGGCAGAATGCACTGGTGATCGGCGAGGACCTCGGTACGGTACCGCCCGGCTTTGCCGAGATGCTCGAACGGTGGGGCGTTCTTTCGACCCAAGTGCTCTATTTTGAGCGCGATTATCACGGTGAGTTCCTGCCGCCCGGCCACTACTCCAAACGAGCGATGGTGACGGTGAACACGCACGACCTGCCGCCGCTGGCGGGCTGGTGGGAGGGCCGTGATCTTGCGCTGCGACGTGACATCAACCAGCTTTCCGATGACGAACAATTCGCCGCCGCTCAAGCTCATCGATCGCACGAGCGTGACGCTCTCTCGCGCGCGCTGCGTCGTGAGGGGCTTCTGGACGAAGGCGAGGCCGCGAGTCATGCCGACCGCTGCGCCGCCGTCCACGCCTTCATCGCCCGGACGCCGGCGCCGCTGGTCGCCGTGTCCCTGGATGATCTTGCCGGCGAAACCGAGCCGGTCAATCTTCCCGGCATCGATCCGACGCGCTACCCAAACTGGTCGCGGCGGATGGGTATGCCGTTGGAGGACATCTTTCGTTCACCAACGGCGACCCGCACCGTCTCCGCGGTCCGATCGGAACGGGACGGCCCGCAGACAGGACCGATGTAGCTCGGAGGCGATCGTGACGGTTCGGACGACCATGATTATCGGGTGCACCCAACGTCCGCGATGGCTCCTGAGCCGCCCCATTCATGGGGGGGGTAAGCCCCAAGGCATGAATGCCGCGGATCAGGCTGGACGGTTAACGAACCCCTCCGAATCCGTTCGATAGACAGGAGTACGTAGAGCGGGCAGGATGACCAATAACAAGCGTATCGCCTATTTTTCGATGGAGATCGGCCTCGATACCGCGATGCCGACCTACAGCGGCGGACTCGGCGTCCTCGCGGGAGACACCGTGCGCTCCGCGGCGGACCTGCACGTCCCCATGGTCGCCGTCGCGTTGCTCCACCGCAAGGGCTACTTCTTCCAACGCCTCGACGCCAACGGCTGGCAGAGCGAGGAGCCCGCGGTCTGGGCCGTCGATGACTTCGTGGAGGAGGTGCCCGAGCGCACTTCGGTGACGCTCGAAGGCCGACTGCTCCAGCTTCGAGTGTGGCGACGCGAGGTCGTCGGGCACGACGGGTTCCGCGTGCCCGTCTACCTGCTCGATTCCGACCTGCCGGAGAACTCGGAGTGGGACCGCACGCTCACCTACTACCTGTACGGCGGCGACTCGCACTATCGTCTCTGTCAGGAGGTCATTCTCGGCATCGGCGGTCTGCGGATGCTGCGCGAGCTGGGTTACCGGCGCATCGAACGGTTCCACATGAACGAGGGACACGCGGCCTTCCTCGCCCTGGAACTGTTGGAGGAACACTTACGCGGAGAGGGTCGCACCTGCATCACGCCGGAAGACCTCGAAGCCGTCCGTCAGCGATGCGTCTTCACCACGCACACCCCCGTCCCCGCCGGTCACGACAAGTTCCCCATCGACCTGGTCATCAGCGTGCTCGGGCGTAAGGAGATTCTCACCCACAAGGCCATCTGCGAGTGCGAGGGGATGCTCAATATGACCTACCTCGCCCTCAACCTGAGCCGCTATGTGAACGGCGTCGCCAAGAGGCACGCCGAGGTCGCGGGCCGGATGTTCACCCAATACACCATCGACTCCATCACCAACGGCGTCCACGCCGCGACCTGGACCGGTCGCCCCTTCCAGGAGCTGTTCGACCGCCACATTCCGGGTTGGCGGCAGGACGCCTCGAGCCTGCGTTGCGCCGTAAGTCTGCCGAAAAACGAAGTCTGGCAGGCCCATCGCCGGACCAAGGAACGGCTCATCCAACACGTCAACCGTGAAGACAACGTAGGAATGGACGTCGACATCTTCACCATCGGCTACGCTCGACGGGCGGCCACCTACAAGCGTGCCGGACTGCTTTTCCATGACCTCGAATGGCTGCGGCAGATTGCGACCAAGACCGGCGCGATGCAGATCGTCTACGCCGGTAAGGCCCACCCCCACGATCGCCACGGCAAGGAGATCATCCAAGGCATTTTCCACGCCAGGGAATCCCTCAAGAACGTCATCAAGATCAGCTACCTCGAAAACTATGACATGAATCTCGGCAAGCTGATGACCGCCGGCGTAGACGTGTGGTTGAACACGCCGCAGGCGCCCCTGGAGGCGTCCGGTACCAGCGGGATGAAGGCCGCTCTCAACGGCGTTCCCTCGCTGAGCGTCTTGGACGGCTGGTGGATCGAGGGCTGCGTCGAAGGCATCACCGGTTGGGCCATCGGCGAGGACAGTCGGCGCCCACCGGAACAGGCCGACTACGCCAAGGACGCCGCCTTCCTCTACCACAAGCTCGAGAACGTCATCGTCCCCATGTACTACCACGACCGCGACGGCTTTATCGACGTCATGCTCCACTGCATCGCCATTAACGGCTCCTTCTTCAACACCCAGCGCATGATGCAGGAATACGTCCTCAAAGCCTATTTCCGCTGACCTCCCCTGAGCTGCGGACGGAATGAAATCCCGGCGCGCCGGGACTCGCCCGGGCACGGCTACCGTAAACACCTACTCGGTACCGAGGACGGATCACCGCTTATGCCCCAAAGTGCGAAAGGCAATGCGGGCCGCTCCCAACATCAGCGCCAGCGCGAATATCTGACCAAATGCAACTGCCGCGTGTTGCGCCGACACCACGACGTCGAACGTGGAGTCCACCTCCAAGTCGGACTCCGCCGCCTGAAAGTCGAAGTCCCGGTCCAGCCGCTCACGCGAGATGATGGACCGCATCCGCGTCAAGAAGGGCAGATCGGAAGTGCCGGGCGGAGCGCCCGGCCAGTCGGCGACATTCCAGAGCGGCCGGTTTTGCGTGGAACCGGCAAATTCCGTAATCAGCGCCAGCCCGCTGTGGGACTCGATGGTTTGGTGGAACAGCGTCTCGTAATTCGTCAGACTTGGGTTTGTAGCGTCGAACTCCAAGGCACTTGCCGAAATGAGCGCGTTTGGAACGTTCTGTCCTTCCATCCGATGGTCTGCGAGAACATAGATGACCACTTCCGTCTCCTGTGCCGCAGAAATCCGTGAGATGGCCATTGGGTAGTACCATTTCGTGGTCTGACACGAGAACTGGAGGGGCGGGATTTCGACCTCGCCTTCATCTCCCGGCGTCTTCGGCTCCTGGACCTTGACCGCCAGGAAGTGCGACTCTTGTTGGATGTACTTGTCAAGAATTGGGGCGGCGTCCACGCCTACCTCAAAGCCGTTTTCGCTCAACCAGGCTAGGAGTGCGTCGCCTCCATTACTGGTTAACGCCGCCCACTCGAACACGCCGGCAGTACCCCGCGACTCCACCTGAACCAGGCCGCCGACATCCCTCGCCACCATGCCGGATCCACAAGAGCATCCTCCGCCGCCCACAAACTGAACGATGGAGAAGCTTGGAGCGGTCTCCGCGTCGAGCGACTCAAACAGGGCGTCGGTCTCGTGTGCCACCACATCGGTTGGCGTATTTGGCACCGGGATCACCCATGCAAAGTCGCTGGGCGTCCCCGCATATCGGCTGCGCAAGACGTATGTTGCCCGGGGAAGTTGCGAGTCTGGCGGGAGCCCTTGTAGAACCAAGACCACCTCCTGCCGCGTCTGGGCGAGATCGAGGGACGCGGTCTGCAGGCTCAAGAAGCCGCCGTCGCCCCGCGCGGCGGCAGCTATCCGAAGAAAGGCAATCAACAGCACACTGAAAGACATAACGCGATTCACGGATGTTTCTCCTTGTTAATTCATTCAGTGACGGCGCACACGCACACTCATTCGGGCAGCTAATCAAACACCTATGTGCCCGCAGGCTCGGTTTGAGTCCCAATCAAAGCAAGCTGCTCACTCGTCGCCACACAAACACAGAATCCGACGGTGACCGGTCGCCGACCTTCATTGTGACTTTCATTGGGGTGCAAATGTACCCTGTCTCCGCAAAAACGCAAGCGGTTTGTGGTGAGTTTTTGCGCTTCGGGTATGGGGTCCGTCCGTTTGATTCCCCGTGGCCGTGGAGCCTATTCTAAGGACGTTGCAACTCCTTGATTTCCCGGAGGTCGCGCGAGTCCGGGCTCTGATATTGCGAGACGCTCGGACTGTCCGCTCCCTCACGGTCGCGGCTCGGATCGACCCCGCGCTCGCGCTTTGGGCTCGGATCTGCGCCACCCGCGAGGGGTGGCACTACCGTGTCGGGTCGCTTGCGCTCCACGCTCGGATTGTCCGCTCCCTTGCGGTCGCGGGTCGGATTGACCCCGCGCTCGCGCTTGGGGTTCGGATTTGCGCCACCCACGAGGGGTGGCGCTACGCCGATCGTCAACGAGCGGATTCTTTGCGGGAGGCGATTCGTTCCTGGGCGGCGTCGAGGATCAGTTCCAACAGTTCGGCGTAGCGTAGGCCGGCGAAGGTGGCCATGAAGTTCAGCTTGCCGTCCCAGCACCAGCCGGGGTTGGGGTTGACCTCCAGCAGCTTGATCTCCCCGTCGGCGTCGGTGCGGAAGTCGAAACGGGCGTAGTCGCGGCAGTCCAGGCGCTCGAAGAGCTTGTTGGAGTAGTCGAACAAGCGGCGGCGGACCTCCTCGTCGATGCGGGCCTCGTGGTACTTGATCTGCGTCCAGTAGGGCGAGTCGGGAATCCACTTGGACTCGTAGCCGAGGATGGGCGGCAAACCGGGGTCGAGGCCGGTGTAGTCCACCTCCAGAGGCGGGAGGTTGCGGAAGGTGAGGCCGGGGTTGCCGACGATGGCCACGCCGTACTCCGGGCCGGTGAGGAACTCCTGGATCAACACCGATCGGCCGGGGAGCTCCAGGCGAAGTTGCTCAAGGTAACTGAGGAGCTCTTCGGGCGAGCGGACGACGGAGTCTTGGCGGATGCCGATGCTGCTGTCGCCGTAGTTGGGCTTGACCAGAGCGGGGAAGGCCGACGGCAAGGTGGCGGCCTGATCGTCCGGGTCGTAGTAGGTTTCCAGCGGGACGGGAACGTCCAACGCCGCGGCGATGGCGCGGACCAGGGATTTGTTGTAACACAACCCCAGGCAGGTCGGACCGGCGCCGGTGTAGGGAATGCGGAGCATTTCCAGGATGGCCGGGAGGTGCAGCTCCATGAAGGCGTCGTTGTAGAAGCCCTCGTCGCAGAGGTTGAGGACCATCTGCGGCGGGTTGGCCCGGAACTCCGTCACCAACGAGGCGTGGTTGTCGAGGTAGCGGAACTGGTAGCCGGGCAGCTCGGCGAGGGCCTCCTTGAGCCGGCGGATCGTCTCGATGTCCTCCTCGTTGAACTGACCGTTGCGCTTGACCGCGTCGGGCAGACGCGGATCGCCGAGGACCACGGTGACCTTGGGGAAAACCGGCTCCTTCTTCCGCGGGACGGCGATCCGGCGCGGGGCCTCCGCGGTGAGAAACACCCGATGGGCGAGCATCCCCAGGTCCTGCATGCGGTCGGAGTCGGTGGCCACCCCCTCGTGCATTCGGATCGCGGTGAAGCCCACGCGCTCGAGCATCTGCGAGATTTCGCTGCGGGTGTAGAGCCGTTCGGCGTAGAACTGGTCGGCGATGACGCCCTTCTCGGCGTGAACGACGACTTCACGCGAGACCAGGCGGACGCTGTCGGAGGCCAGCGATCGTTCGCGGCAGACGAAGTGGTTCTGGTCGATCCACTCCCACGACCGCCGCTCGAAGTTGGAGCGGAGCCACTCCCCGTCGGCGAGGTCCATGGCCAGGATTCCGCCGGTTCGCAGGACGCGCTGCGCGCCGAGCAGCACGGCCAGATCATCCTCCTCGCGGTCGAAATAGCCGAAGGAGTTGCCCAGCAAGGCCACGCAGTGGAACGATTCCTCCGGGAATCGAAACCTCCGTGCGTCGCCCTCGTGGAAGGAGACCGATAATCCTTCCGTCTTGGCGCGCTTGCGGGCCAGGCGGATCAGGTAGCGGGAGCGGTCGAAACCGGTGATCTGCTTGAAGCCGCGGCGGGCGAGCTCCAGGCAATGCCGCCCCTGGCCGCAGCAGAGGTCGAGGATGCGGTCGTTGGGTTCCAGCCCGGCGGCGCGGATCAAGAGGTCCACGTCGCGGGCTGTGTTTCGATCGTTCTCAACGACATCCCCGTCCGTCTTCAGGTAGATGGAGTTGAAAAGCGTTCGCCACCAATCCGAGGGGAGGTGGCGTTCGAGGTCCGGGATGGGTCCAACCGTTTTCGGGACGGCCCCGGCGGTCACCGCCGTCTTGGCCATTTTGGTTCTCTCCGCGTCGCGCCAGCCGGGCGACGCCTTCGCCCTCCGTGCCGGCCGTTCAATAGTATACCTTGTATGACGCTCGCGCCGGGATTCAAGGGCGCGCCGAGAAATTTTTTTTGAGCGGCGGGCGGCGCATTGGCGACGACGGCGGTTACCAGGGAATGACGATCCTCCGGCCCGGCGCCGTCGACGAATCGGACGGCTCGGGGGGAGAAGGCACACCGAGGGGAGGCGTCGACGCGGCTACGCGGCGTCGGCGCTTTCCGGACGACCGCCTCCATCGCCTCCAGGCGCGCCCTCAGGTCGGCGTTGTCGGGCCGCAGCGCGTGGCGTCCCGCCGCGAGGGTACGCTGCACGTCCCATGGGCGTCACCTCCTCCCGCTGGGTGGAGGTAAACCACATCCCGGTTCTCGCACGCCTCGGTGCTCAGCGTCGGCGGCGTCGAGCGCATGCCCATTCGGGGTATTGAGTCTACTCATCCCCTTCCCTGATGGGAGGAATCGGTTTTGCCCCGCGAGCCTCGTTTGCGGCCGCCCGCTGCGCCCGTATGGTCTCTTCCAGCTCTTTCTGAAGAGCGTCAAACTTGACCCGCATCTCACTCAGTTCGCTCTGCAAGCGTACCTGATTCGCCGCGATGGATTCCTCTCGTTCCAGAGCGATTTCAAGCTCCGTTCGACCCGCGCGCACCGGTGCCGCGCTTTCGCCTGGCGCGGCGGGATCGATGGTCGCCGCAGTGGAGGTTGCACTTAGCGCCGTGCTCGTAACCGTGCCGTATGCCGTGGCGAAGTAGATGAGCGTAAGCTGGGAATCGAAAGCCGTCGCTACGGCCAACGTCGCACTTGACTGCTCGCCGAGCAAGTAGAACGTGTGGGCGCCGGCGGAAACGACGAACAAACCGTGCGGACTGACGGCTTTCTCATAGGTTCCGGACGGCATGGCCGAATTCACCATAGTTAAAAGATCCTGGTTCACGGGCAGCGCTGTGGAAGAGTCCGAGACGCCGATGTTGTACCTATCGCTTGTACCGATGGTATGGAAGATCTCGAACTGGGTCGTCCCTAACACAAGGACGTACCCCGCCGCCGGAACGGTGATGGTGCGCGACAGAATGATGGCGAGCGCGGTACTGGCGATGGCCACACCATCGCTGTTGGCGTTGCTTGCCACGCCCGGCTCGTCCAAGCACTCGGCGGCCGCGATGGCGCTGGTCGGTAACTCAACCGAGGCGTTCCCGCTGTCGGCCATGTCGAAAACCGCGGAGCGTGTTGACCCACTGATGGTCACTCGCGGTTCATTGGCGCCGGTGTTCCCGTCCACGGTAAAGCCTTGACTGGTCGTTGAGCGGTAGATGTATGCGAACCCGCCCGTCCCGGCGGCGTCGGCCTCGAAACCGGAGTGAAACGCTCCGGTCTCGTCGAACAAATCGACGTAGCCGCCCGAGGACGCCCCGCGTGCCCGAATCTGCGGGTCTGTGGACGCGGAGTGAAAGACCCGGAGTTCGCCGTCGTTGAAACCGTTCGCGCCGACGTCCACTCGGCCGTCGAAGAGGGCTGCGGAACCCGTGCCCGCAGTGGCAGCGAAGAGCGCCGGATCCGGGTTCGCGGCGTTGGTGATGTTGACGTTGGCAGCGCGACCGGTGGCGCCCTGTGATTGCGCGACCAGCGCATGGGCGCCGCCGGCCGAGATGGCCGAGACGCCCTCCGCGGTGGCCGTCGATCCCTGACCCCAAAGTGCCGCGTCGCCCGCTGAGTCCGCACGGATGGCCGACAAGCCTCCCGCGCCGCCGCGCGTCACCTGCAAGACCCGCCCGGTACCGTTGTTGGTGAACTGGACGACACTGCCGTTCGTGTCGAGCTGCTCAACCAAAGGCAAGCGCACCGCCTGCGCGTAGGGCGTGGCTTGCAGCTCCTGCCGGGGAGCGAGCGTGGTGTAGGCTCCGCCAGCGCAGTTGCCGGGCGTGGCGTCGGCGCGCGCCTCGATTTCCAGGAAGCGCCGGTCGCCGTTGAATTGCGCCCCGAAGTCCAGGGGCACGGCGAAAAGCCCGTTGGTCACGCTCACGCCGTCGAGGCAGACGGTCGGCCCGACTTGCGCGCCGACGACGGCGTCGAAGAGCCGGAAGCGCATGTCGTGCGGCCCGTCGGCCGGAGCGTCAGCGCTCCTGAGCTGCCCTTGATAGGTGAAGGCCGTTCCCACGGGTGCGGCGATGGAAACGCCACCGGCTCCCCAAAGGAACACACATACGCAAAACGGTGACAAACGACAAGCTAATGACATACTAATCTCCTCGTTCCTGCGTGCAGAAAGTTCTGAAATCCCTCCTCCGTCCAGCGACCTGGTCGCTTTCCCCAAGGCGACCCATTATAACGGCTCTTCGCCGCGACGGCAATGGCCCACGCGACCGGGGGCGACGGCACAACCCGCGTCGCCATCCTCGAAAGGCGTGAATTATGGGCCGCCAGGGCGCGGCTCAGTTCTGCCCGCACATCCCGCCCCACTCGTTCCCTGGGCAGGCCCTGGTGTGCGCCCCCTCTCGCCATGCGGGCATCCGCGCCGGCGAGATCGGCAGCCTCATGTTCGGCGGCGGCGGGCATGTACCCGGCCTGGAACTGGTCCGGTTGGCCATCCCCCACCGCGTCTGAACCCAGAGCCATATTGATTATGTGATCGAGGCGGTCTTGGAAGTGTTTGAGAAACGCGATACATTGCTGCCGCTCAAGATCGTCGAGGCCTCGCCCCAGCTTCGACACTTTACGGCCCGCTTGGCCGAGGCCGGCTCTTGAGCGCTGGCGGCCAACGCTGCTGCATCCTTCGGTTGTGAGGACATCGACGTGTCAGAGCCCTACAAGCCGCTCTCCGAACAGCAACGCCGGGAGCTGTTGCGGTGGGCGCGGGAGAGCGCTCAACGAATCCTGACGCAGTCCGGCGGCGACGCAGCCGAGCCGCCGAGGATCGAAGGGCGGTTCGGTGGAGCCTTTGTGACCTTCTGGTCGGGTCGGGACCTTCGCGGTTGCGTCGGCACCTTCGCGTCCACGACCGATCTCGTCGCAACGATTGCGGACGTGACTCGCTCGTCACTGGCCGATCCCCGGTTCGAGGGCGACCCGATTACGGCGGACGAGCTACCGGGCGTCGAGATCGAGGTTTCCATTCTCACCGATCCACAACCGACATCAGACCCGTTGTCGCTCGTGCCGGGTACGCATGGGATCATCGTACGCCGAGGCGCACGAACGGGGTGTTTTCTGCCACTGGTGGCGTCGGAGCGGGGCTGGTCCGCCGCGGAGTTCCTGTCCAGGTGCTGTACCATGAAGGCAGGCTTGGACGCCGGCGCTTGGCGCGATCGTGAGACACAAGTTTTATTATTCACGGCGGATGCGTTTCGCGAATCGGATTTCAGGTAGGCGGGACGCGCCGACGCATGATCCGGACCCGGAGCGCCGGCGACGGGCCGGCCCCGCGGTATGCGGGGCCTTCAGACCCCGCGCCAGCGCCTTGCTGTTACCCACATTTTTCTGGGGCGGATGCCCCTTGGGCGTCTAGAAACAGCGTCCGTGCCGGAGGCACGGCATGAAAATAGCCCAGCGATTCATCGCTGGGGATGTACGGCGGAGAACGGTCCGAGTCCCGGAGGGACGACAGGGCGGCACTCAGCCGTCCCTCCGGGACTTCGTTGCCTGGGCCTCGTGTTCCCAGCGTTGAAACGCTGGGCTATTGTCAATCGTCCCTCCGGGACGAGCTTCGCTGGCATTCCGAAAGGCGCTCTATTTGTGGGTAACAGCAAGGCTGGCGCTTGGGGTTCGGACGAACGCGCCCGTACCCCGCCAAGAGTATCGCGCACCCCCCTCAAGGATGCGAAGAATGTCACAGGCGTGTTTCAGCGTGTCGCCGAGGTCGCGTTCCCGGAAAATCCAAGTTGGACGCGAACCGGGATGACATGAACTTGAGGTCGTCGTTGCACGAGACAAGACGCAAGAAGTTGTCAAACCGGCTTCAAGAAGAGGCCCGCGAAAAAGAGCCGAAAAATTTTGGAAAAAGTGGGTGACAAGCCCTTGCGGGCCGTGTATACTACGGGCGGTTCTGCGGGATTGAACCCCCTGTTGCAGTCTGCCCCGTCGCCGTATACGCTCCGTGTGTGATCGTGTTTGGCGGGTTTCGAGAGGCCAGATACTTCCAGGTCGAGTAGCCACGGACGGTGACGTCGGGGTGCTCTCACGGGACGATCGTAGCGACGGGCGGCGCTGCTCGCGGATACGGGCAAGGATTTTGGAAGCCCGGCGAAGCGCCGTTTGGGCCAATCCTGGAGCGAGCGGTGAGCGATTCAACTCGCGGCTCGAAAACGTTGACGCGAGTCCGCGCCAAACGCAGCAAGCCGATCATCGGTTTGACGGGCGGGATCGGGGCGGGGAAATCCTCCGTTGCTCGCATCCTCCAGTCGCTCGGCGCGGCTGTGATCGACTCGGACCGCATCGCTCACGAGGAGCTCGCGGCGCCGGAGGTGATCGCGACGCTGCGGGCCTGGTGGGGTGACGAGGTCTGTCCCTCCTCGAACGGGGTGGACCGCAAGGCCCTGGCGACGATCGTGTTTAACGATCCGGCGGAGCTGGATCGATTGGAGAAGTTGCTGTACCCCCGTATCCATCGCCGCCGCGAGCAACTTGTGGCGGGGTATCAAGCGGATCCCGCCGTGCGGGCGATTGTCCTGGACGCCCCGAAGCTGTATGAGGCGGGCTTAGGGGACTACTGCGACGCGGTGATCTTCGTGGAGGCCGACTGGTCGGTTCGTGTCCGACGGGTAGCGGCCTCCCGCGGATGGACGGAGGACGAGTTGAGGCGGAGGGAAAACCTCCAGAATTTACTGGACACGAAGAGGGCGAATGCCGATCATGTGGTGATCAACCATGCCAATCTGGATCAGTTGCGAACCGAGGTAGAGCGAGTTTTTGCCTCGGTGCTCGCCGCCGACGCCTGAGCGCCCTGGAAAGCGGCTCGGCGAATCGAGAGACGCGGGCGGGCATCGAGAGTCCTATTCAAACAAACAAGCCAGTCGCCTGCGTTGAGGGCACGTCCCATTCAGGAGGATTGTTTCATGGCGAAAGCCACCACCGGTAAGGTGCGTACGACCAAGAAGAGAACCACTGTTTCCACGGAGGAAGAGACCCCTATGTCACCATCGATTCCCGACGGCGAACCCGAAGTCGTAGAAGAAGTCGAAGCGCAGGTAACGCCGCCCCCGCCCCCACCATCGCGCTTTGAGATCGACCCCTCGGCCGGCCCGATCGACGCCGAGACCCACGCGAAGTACGAGGAGATCAAGCGCGGCAACATCCACATCACCGAACTGCAGAAGATGAGCGTGCAGGAACTGCACGACGTGGCCAAGAAGGAGGGGCTGGACGAGTACACCGGCCTGAAAAAGCAGGACCTCATCTTCAAGATTCTCAAGGAGCGGATCAACCGCAACGGCCTGATGTACGGCGAGGGCGTGCTGGAGATCCTACCCGACGGGTTCGGGTTCCTTCGCAGCCCGGAGTACAACTACCTGCCCTGCCCCGATGACATCTACATCAGCCCCTCGCAGATTCGTCGGTTCGGTCTGCGCACCGGGCACATCGTCGCGGGTCAGATTCGTCCGCCCAAGGAGTCGGAGCGCTACTTCGCCCTGCTCCGCGTCGAGGCCATCAACCTCGCAGACCCCAACGACGTCACCGAGAAGACCAACTTCGAGGACCTCACCGTCCTTCACCCCGACAAGCGGCTCTTCCTGGAGACGACGGCGGATGAAATGAACATGCGTATCGTCGATATGGTCACGCCCATCGGCAGGGGGCAGCGTATGCTCATCGTCGCCCCGCCGCGGACGGGCAAGACCGTGCTCCTTCAAAAGATGGCCAACGCCATCGCCAAGAACCATCCCGATACTTACGTGTTCATTCTGCTCATCGACGAGCGACCGGAAGAGGTCACCGAGATGCAGCGGAACACGAAGGCCGAGGTGGTCAGCTCGACCTTCGACGAACCCGCCTCCCGCCACGTACAGGTCGCGGAAATGGTCGTGGAAAAGGCCAAACGCCTCGTCGAATACGGGCGCGATGTCGTCATCCTCCTCGACTCCATCACCCGACTGGCCCGGGCCTACAACACCGAGGTCCCGCACTCCGGCAAGATCCTCTCCGGCGGCGTGGACGCCAACGCGCTGCAAAAGCCCAAGCGCTTCTTCGGCGCCGCTCGAAACATGGAAGAGGGCGGGTCGCTGACCATCATCGGCACGGCCCTGGTCGATACCGGGTCGAAGATGGACGAGGTCATTTTCGAGGAGTTCAAGGGCACGGGCAACAGCGAGTTGCACCTCGACCGCCGCCTGGTCGACAAGCGCGTCTGGCCGGCGATCGACGTGGCCGCCTCCGGTACGCGAAAGGAGGAACTGCTGCTCGATCCCAAGGAATTGGAGTTGGTCTATCGCCTGCGCCGCGTGCTCTCCGACATGAACGTCGTCGAGGCCATCGAATTGCTCCGCGCGCAACTCGGCAAGGTCCGCACCAACGCCGAGTTCCTGATGACGATGAATCTGGCGTAGTGTCCGAACCCGGAGCGCGAGCGACGGGCCGACGATGAAGATCAAAGGTCGAAGTTCAAAGTTCGAAGAAGGGTTGGGTAAGAACGCACCCCTTTTGCTCTTCGATCTTTGAACTTCGGACAGCGTTGGATGATCTTAACGTATCGACCAACTTTGATGATCCCGCGCCGGTTCCGCAGCGGAAGTGAGATTCTTGAGGTAGATCCTATGGGTACGGTCCACGCGGTCTTTGAAAACGGTGTCTTTCGGCCGAGCGATCCCGTCGCACTGCCGGAGGGCTGCGAAGTGGAGTTTGACCCACGGATCGTCGGCCGTGCCAACGGGGACGGTGACTCGCTTCCGAATGTGTACGAAATCCTCCGCGGGCGATTCGACTCCGGCGAACCGGATGTGTCCGCTCGTCACAATGAACATCAGCCGTGAATGCAGCCTTCGCCGATACCGTGGGTCTTCTCGCCTTATGGGATAGCGGCGTCTGCTCGGCGATGAAGATCAAAGGTCGAAGTTCAAAGTTCGAAGAAGGGTTGGGTAGGAACGCACCCCTTTTGCTCTTCGATCTTTGAACTTCGAACTTCGTTTTCGGCCCCGCGCTGGCGCTTGGGGTTCGGATAAGAGGAGGTTCCCAAGATGAATATCACGATCAAGTATTGCGTGCAATGAAACTACCTTCCCACAGCCGCCGGTCTGGCGGAGGCAATCAAGGAGAAATTCGGCGTCGATTCCAAGCTGATCGAAGGCTCCGGCGGCGTGTTCGACGTGCACGTGGACGGGACGCAGATTTGGAGCAAGGGCGACATCGGGCGGTTCCCGGAACACAGGGAGATTCTCGACAAGATCACAGGGGTGACCGCGAAGGCGAAGTAGCGCTGGGCTCCTACCGAGCTGCAGGCTTCAGTCCGCGCGGATCGCAAGCACGCCATGACTGCTTCCGTTACTTGGCTTGGCCATTCAGCTTTTCGATTGACGCTCCCCGACGAGCGGGTCATCCTCATCGACCCGTGGCTGGCGGAGAACCCGGCCTGTCCGGCGAATCTCAAGAAGCCGACTCGCTGCGACTTCATCGTGATGACCCACGGCCACCCGGACCACGTGGACGACGTGCCCGAGTTGGTCCGCAGGTTCGATCCCATCGTCGTGGCCAACTACGACCTGTGCATGGCCATGCAGAACCGGATCGGCAAGGGCCGCTACGAGTGGATGAACACCGGCGGCACGCACACGGTCGACGGAGTCCGATTCTCGCTCACCCAGGCGTTCCACTCCTCCGGCGTTTACAGCCCGGAAGGCCCGACGTATGGCGGAATGCCCAACGGCGTCGTCATTGCCATCGAGGGATTGGCCGCCGTCTATCACGCGGGTGACACTGATGTTTTCTCCGACATGAAGCTCATCGCCCAGTTGTTCACTCCCAAGATTTGCATCCTGCCGATCGGGGACCGCTTCACGATGGGCGCTCGCGGAGCGGCGTTGGCCGCGGAGATGCTTCAGCCCGCCGCGATCATCCCCGGTCATTACAAGACCTTCCCCTTCCTCGCCCAATCCGCCGACGCCTTCCGCGAGGCCTTGCCAGCGAACTTACGAAGCCGCCTGTTCGTGCCCGATGTCGGCGAGCCGCTCGACTGGACGGCCACGGGCGTCGCCTTGAAGCCACACGCCTGAGCCGCGGGCGGAACGTGGTCCCGGCGCGACGGGCGCCCGCTCTAAGGGCGACCCGTAGTTTGCGCGTGCTACGCCACATTGCGCGAGGGGCATAACACGAACGCCCCATGCACGTGCCGACTCCGTGGTAAGTCCGGCAGGCTGGGGCGTCGCGTGTTAAACCGTTACAAACGCCGTTCGCAGAGCCTTTGCACAGCCCTCGAACGGCCTTCAATTCATGCCGTCGCCGCCTCCACGCCCCGCGCCCGACGTTGCTTCATCGGCGTGCTCCCGGTAGGTTCCCTTGAGCAAGTCACGGATCGTGGAGGCCCGCGGGGTGTCCACCTGCCGAGCCACGTCGGCGATGGTGAGATCGTGCCGACGCCGGCGCAACAGGAAGCGTACAAGCCCTGAGGCGCCCTGACGGCCTTCCCCGCGTCCCCGACGCACCCGCGAGGGGCCGGCAAACGGTCTCGCAGGCCGTCGCCGGAGCGTTGGGGGCATGGTTTGGAACCCTAACGGTTTTCTGAAAGAGAGGCTTGACTCGCGAACGCCGGCGCGGTAACCTACTCGCCGTTGTCGGCGGATCTGCCGGGTGAGAGAGGGGCTCAACGCCCCACCCTCTTCTGCGTCGAGCTTGGGCCGGAGCCAGTCGCGGATCCCCGAGCTAATAGTGGGAAGAACTCTGCTGTGACCACGTTAGACGTGGCCGCAGTTGGCGTTTGTGGGATTGGCGGCAACCCTGATTCCTCGGGCGCAACAGTTTTCGCGCGCCTTGCGTGGTGGGTCGGAGTGGTTGGGATACTGTACCGTGATCGGCGCCAGAAAACATCGTGTTCGGCGAGAGATGGCGTGCCTGTTTTCTGGCGCTCTAAGCATCTTCTGCGTTGAACTCACTGTGGAGGGGACGCGAGCAGCACCACCCGAAGGAATGGTCATTATTTCAGGCGGCGAGTTTGAAATGGGCGACCACCACGACAACATGGGTTGGTGTTTACCTATACACACCGTGACTCTCGACGCATTCTCGATGGATCGTCACGAAGTAACAAACCAGCGGTACGCCGAAGGGCTGAATTGGGCCTTGGCCCAGGGTCTGATTTACGTCGGTGGCGACAATGTCGTGTACGGAAGTGGAAACAGCCTTGCGTACTGCGACACCACGACAAGTTCTTCGTTCAGCCGCATCACTTGGAACGCCAACACGTTCGGGGTAGTCGGGCAGGAGCTGCCTTCCGGTGATCCCGGGAACAAGACCAACCACCCGATGGTAAGGGTTTCATGGTTCGGGGCGGCGGCGTATTCCAACTGGCGAAGCGCTATGCAGGGGGGCACGCCGAGCTATGACACGAGCACATGGGCGTGTAACTTCAGCGCGAACGGGTATCGCCTTCCCAGCGAAGCCGAGTGGGAGTACGCAGCCCGAGGGAATCGGCAGTGTGAGAATGGGCCTCCTATTGCCCCGGAGGATCACTATTGCCGTTACCACTGTGGAAACAATATCGATGGCTCGAAGGCGAATTACTGGAATTCCGCCGACCCTTACGAGACGGGGGATTACCCCTGGACGACACCGCTGGGCTACTACGCGGCGAATGGCTACGGGCTCTATGACATCGCGGGGAACGTCTGGGAGTGGTGCAACGACTGGTACGCCGACTACCCGAGCCAACCGCTGACAAATCCGAGGGGACCCGAAAACGGCCAATTCGGGCGCGTGGTTAGGGGAGGAGCATGGGACGCACAGGACTATGATTTGCGATGCGCGATCCGAAGCTACGTCATGCCTGCCGACCGAGTTGGCTTCGCCGGGTTTCGGTTGGGGAGCAGCGCGAACGGTGCCTGCTGCTTGGTCAACGGAACCTGCCAGAACCTATTCGACCACCAGTGCAGCGCCCAGAATGGCGCCTTCCATGGGCGCGGATCGACCTGCGATGCAGACCGGGATGCGGACTATATTGCCGACCTCTGCGACAACTGCCCGTCGGCTTCGAATCCCGGTCAGAGCGATCTTGACAACGATGGTATCGGCGATGCGTGCGATCCCTGCACCCTGGTCAACGATGTCTGCATTCCGACGTTGTCCGAGTGGGGTATGGTGGCGATGGCGGCGCTGATGCTCACGGCCGGGGCGGTGGTTGTGTCGCGTCGGCGGGCGGTGCGGTAGCGTGATCAGAGCGGGGAGCGGAAGCGACCCGATGTCGTGGTTCTCGGTGGGCCGGGGTGGCACTGTTGGACATTGAGTGACAGTGTGTGCCACTGCTCTGAGAGCAGTGGGTTTGTTGCGGAGGAAAGACCACTGCTGAAACAGCAGTGGCACACGGGCCTCTCCCCCAGCGGGGGAGAGGGGTTCTAGTACTACAACGCCATGTTTCGTTGTCGCGAAGACGAGCCGATGGGCAACCCCGTTCACGGGGTTTCCCCGCGCAAGCGGGCATCAGGCCAGCCCTTTAGGGCTGGTTGTACGCGGCGGGGCGGTTTTCCGCAGCCCGTTTCAACGGGCTTGCCCCGATCCGTTCGGCGTTTGTCGTACGCGACAAGGAGGAAAGCCCGTTGAAACGGGCTGAGGGAGGGGTTTGGGGTCGATCGCGTTACGAGCCGTAAACGGCTGGCCTGAGGCGCCGCCTTCGGCGGCGGGAAGGCCGCTAAAGCGGCCTCACTCGTCGCCCGCCAATGAATTAGCGTTGTAGTGCTAGGATGCACTCTTAACCCCGGTATTCGATGGGCGTGGATGTGCCTGGTCCGCTCCCTCACGGTCGCGGCTCTGATTCGTCCGGACGCTGCCGGCGACGGCGCCCAGGTGGAAATCCTGGCCGATATCGCCCGAACGTTTCGGCACGAGGAGATCCGTCAGAAAGCGGTCGAGGTCCGCAGCTACATTGAGCTTTTGGCCCTGGTTCGCACGCAAGGCGAGCCCGGCAAGCCGCTCGTACAATGAAAGAACATTCGGTGCTGTACCGAGCGTGTCGGCCAATCGTCGATCTAGCACAGATCGTCCTTTTGTGTAGCGTCGCGGCTTGTCCGCGGCGAGGACCGTTTTGCGCCGCCCACAAGGGGCGACGCTACATCATTGCAATACCTGGTCTACTCGTCGCCCTCGCGCTTTTTGCCGGATGCCACAGGGCGAGCCGCAGTCCCGCGCCGAGTCCGCGAATCGAACGTTCGAAGTGGGTGGGAGCGAGGAATCCGGTCGATCTCCGCGACGCGCAGGAACGCTCCGCGGCATCCGATCCTCTTGGTTTCCTGAAGATGTGCCGGGAGCACTACCTGGCGACGGTCCGCGACTACCGATGTCTTTTCCACATTCGTGAGCGATTCAAAAGCGCCGAGCCGGGCGAGACGGATGAGGAACAACAAATCGCGGTGGGGTATCGCGAGCAGCCGTACAGCGTGGACATGCGATGGCTCAGGAATGCGGCAGGTGCGGCTCGTGTAAGCTACGTGGCCGGTCGGTGGGCGCGCGGCGGCCGCGAGATGGCGTTGATCGTGCCCAGCGGTGTGCTGGGGTTGTTCGCTCCGTGGGGAGTCAAGGGCGATATCCACGGACCGGAGGTGCGGGCCGCCTCGAGACGATCCGTCGACCAATTCGGATTCAAGACCACCCTCGACCTGATCCTCCAATACTGCGAGACGGCGCGAGGCGATCCTGCGTTTGACCTTCGTTTCGTCGGAGGCGGGGAGCTCGACCATCGACCCTGCTTCGTGTTCGAGCGACGGCTGCCCTACGGCGACGCGGCGGGGGTCTATCCCGATCGCCTGCTGGTCATCTACGTGGATCGGGAATGGCTGGTGCCGACCGGATGCTTCGCGTATGCGGATGAGGCCGGGGAGAGGCCGCTCGGCACCTACGTGACCACCGACGTGAAGTTCAACGTCGGGTTGACGGACGCGGATTTCTAACGCGACCCCTAGTGCTCCGTCGCAGCCAAACTTTCGGGTTCGGTGTGTTGTGGCACAGCGGCCCTCCGCTGTGTCCTGCGGCCCAGCCGGGGGCGGCTGGGCCACACCTACCCGCAGAATTAGATGCGATGAAGCACTAGTCTATGGAGTGCACCTCCCGCAGCGGTCGCGGCAAAAGCCCGGGCCGCAAGTTCCATCCGGGCAATGGGTATTGTTGTTGCACGGCTCGCCGTCGTTCGCACCGCTGAGGCAAGTCCGCACGCACATGCCGCCGTCGCACGGGGCCGAGGTGTTGCACGGGGTCGTGCCGCAGGGCACAGTCGAGGGGCAAACGCAGGGGCCGGAGAAGGGATAGGCGAGACCCTTGAAGGCGTTCACGCCGGCCACAATATCCAAGGCGTTCACATCGCCGTTGAGGTCCGGGACGTTCGGTTGCAGTTGGGCCCAGGTCTTGCTCAGAGCGCCGGGCGCGCTCTTGAACTTGTCGACCAAGGCGACGACGTCGAGCGCGTCCGGTTGTACCTCAATCTCGGGTGGGTTGAAGAGCGGGGCAACGTCGGCATACCGCGCGGTGGCGAGAATGTTGCGGGGTGAAACCAGCGAGCAGGTCGCCTCGTTCCCCATGCAGTCGGCCGCGACGTTCTCCACATTGTAGAACGAGCCGGGGATCACTTCGGCGCCGACGATGTGCACCAGGCCCTCGGTCGTCCAGTCGGTGTAATAGGGCGTGCATTGCAATCGGGCAGCCTGGAAGGCGCCGGCGCCCGGGTCGCCTTGGGATTCCAGAAACATGTTCGGCTTTCCGACCCAGCGTACGCAGCCCGCCGGGTCCGCGCAAGTCGGTCCGAACTCGAAGGCCGAGAAATCCGCGGGCGGGACGACAGGCGCATTGGAGAGATTCGGGTCGTTCAGGGACACGAGTCTGAGGCGAATGGCCGTCTGAGCGCCCGGCGCGGAGGTTGGGGACGTGGGCACCCAGATCGAAACAACGCGGTTCTTGTTGAAGATGGAAGGATCGCCCTGCGGCATCGGCGGGGGCTGGCACTCGTCGGGAGTTCCATTGCCGTCGGCATCGGGAGAAGAACCGGACGTCAGATCACAGGCGTCGGCCACGCCGTTGTGGTTGCAGTCCAGCGTGCCCGCCGCGTCGCAGGGGTCTCCGAAGCTCAAACAGGTCCGGGCGTCGCGGAATGCGGTCATTCCCGGAATGTCGTAGACGGGGTGGAAGCGGTTGCCCGAGGTGATCGTCGGGTTCATGGTCCAGCCGGGGCAAGTGCAGTGGATCGCGCTCCACACGTGACCGAGTTCATGGGCGGACAAGTCGGTCTTGCAAGCGAGGCTGGGGCATCCGGCGGAATCGGACTCCACCAAACAATAGGCCGCGTCGATCAAGCACATCGTGCGCGTCATCGCCATGCCGATGATGCTCCCGGTGAGGTTCTTGCCGGTGAACAACTGCACGGCGTCGCGATGGATATTCCAGTCAACCGTGTCCCATCGATCGCGGAGTTGATTCAGCAGTCTGCCCGCGTCGAACGAGGCATAGGGGTCAGGTTCCGCGGTCCGCACGATGATCTGCGCGAGGATATGCCGGATGTTGAGGTCGCGTTCGTATTGCAGGTTCATCGTGTTGATGACGGTATTGATCTGCGTCTCGACGGCCTGCACGCTGCCGTACTTTTGGAAGTATTCCACGTCGGCGTCGATCGCCAACTCGGAGATGAACAAAGGGCCGCTCGCGGCGGTGTTCGCCGACTCCGATGGGACTTCCTCGTCCGATGGGGGCGCGGCGATCGTGGCGCATGTTCCGCTGCTGGGCAGCACGTCGTCGTCGCGATAGAGTACGTATGAATCGGCGGCCGCCCCGGCGACGCGCCGGCCGATCGGCTCGATCCAGTGTCGATGGCCGTCCGGCAGCAACATCACGGCCCGAAGACCGTTCTCGTCCATTGACCCCGCGACGGCGCTGCCGTCGATCTCCAGGACTCGTCCGCGGTAGGTGGTGATCGGGCCGGGATCGACGCTCACGTAGGAGCCGTCGGCCAGTTGCGCGACCAGTTCGTAGTCGTCCGCGCGAACCGAAAACGGTTCGAGATCCAACGTGCGGATTTCGCCCCCGATCGGGACCGCCGCCTGAATCGTTGCCCCCGCGGTCTGCGCGAACCGGACCGTGACGATGTCGCTCGCGGCGAGGTTCAGCGCGACATTGGCGCCGGCCGAAACGACCGCGGGGTCATCCGATGTCACGCGTTCGCCCGGCGGTTCGACGGCATGGGCAAGGAAACCGACGCACACGACGGTTCCCCACGCAACGACGACCGCAATCCCACGGCCACCCAGTCGACGGAACCAGCGATGGATGTTCATGGTATGAACGCGCCCCCGCGTGCCACTTCCTCCGCCCCCGGCCGGGGTTGCCTCGTTCGCGCAGCCAGACCCTGGGCCGAGCGTCTCGCCTCGCTTGCCGGACCCTCTTCTATTATCCGCGTGTGCGGGCGAATTTCAAGCGGGACGCCGCCCCGACAGTCGCGGTGGGTCCGCGTCAGGGCTGTGGGTGGATTTTTCAGGCGCTGGGTGCCCCATCGCTTGCGGTGGGGGGACTGATGCTCAGCTCCGTGATCGTCCCATGAATGCCCGGATGAGCGGTTGCACCACTCTGCCGAGTCAGTCCCCCAGCCCAAGGGCTGGGGCAACCCAAGCCACCTCTGAAGGGTGGAGCTTATCAAGCTAACGGCCGAGGTCAGGGCGACACCTCCGCATCACTCTCCTTGGGCGCTATGTTTCGCTGATCAACGTCTGCAAAGATGGCACAAAGGAGCGCACGGCGTTGCGCGGCGCACCGCCGGATTTGAGTGAGCGCAAGAGCACCGGATATGAGCATCAAGAGCAGCCCTGTCACTAGGAGAAGACGATTGGCTATGCCTATAACCTTCACCATGAAATCGACCATCGACCAGACTTGCGGCTGCGGCTGTGTTTTCACAAGAAGAATAAGAATGACCGCGGCTACGGCAGGGATGGCGTACATGGTCACGCCGATAACCAGTAGCACTCGCGCCCACTTCGCGGAGCGCGACCCTCTCCACGACGTCCAACCGTACTTGATCACGTATTGCATCACTAACAACCGTCCCCGCGCGAACGGTCTACCGCATTCCGGGCAGTTGCCGTCCGGAATCCCGCGGAGCAGGTATCCGCAGGCATCGCAGCATGTTGGGAACTTGTCTTCCGGGAACCGAGTCGGATCGACAACGGCGTCACTGGGAATTACGCGCGTCCCGAAAATCGGTCTGTTGAGTGCGCGGATGATCGCTTCGCGCCAGCGATCAAACATACTATCCGCTCCCTTGCGGTCGCGGTTCTGTTCTGGGGCGAATCGCCTCGAAACCGAACAGCGGCGTTATGTCGGTGAGTGTATCGAGCTTCCAGGCGAGGTCGAGGATGGTCGCGGCGGTTTTGTCGGTGACGACGCCTTGGGCCATTCGATGGAACTTGGCGACGACCTCTTCGCCCGTCATGGGGTTGCGGGCGTGGCCGCGAGGGAAGTCCACGCGTTTGTTGAGTTTCGTCCCGTCCGTGCAGGTGATCCTTACGTCGTTGGGAATGCCCTCCGGGTAACCCTCGTTGAGTTTCGGCTCCTCGACGATCTTCGTCCGGTCGATCAAGTCGAGCAGCTTGGGATCGGCGAGACGGTGCTCGTCATAGGTCGCCAGCGTCATGTCGCCGTCCACGAGGGCGGCTGCACCGCAGTAGAACATCGAGCGATCTGCCGTCTCCCGCGAGGTTGGGCGGAGCTTCTCCGGCTCGCTGCCGATGATGCTCACGGCGGCCGAACAGACCGTGGCCTTCGCCTTCGGGTCACTGACGGGCATTGCCTTTTCACGCATGATTTTGCCGGGGTGTGAGTGGTAGGCGCCGAGCGTCGTTGCCAGCGAGTCAATGACCCGCCGTTTGACCTCATGCACAGTCTTGCAAGGTAAGTCTTCGTATTTCAGTGCTTTGGCCCAGTGGGCCATTCGTCGGGCAACGGACACACGTTGCTCATGGTAAGGCGGGCTCCGCCGGCACTACACAGACTCGAGCAATATTTCGGCAATATCCAGTTGGGATATGCTTTCCCGGTTGTGGGCGGCTAGACCGTCGGTCAACATGCGCATGCAAAACGGGCATGCGCTGGCGACAACGTCCGGCTGAGTTTCGAGCAGTTGCTCCGTTCGGGCGACGTTGACCCGTTCCTTGCCCGGCTCCTCCTCCTTGAACATTTGGGCGCCGCCGGCGCCACAGCACATCCCGCGATCGCGCGTGGCCTGCGGTTCGAGCACAGTCAGACCGGGAATACTTTGTAACGCCTCGCGCGGGGCGTCGTATAGTTCATTGTACCGTCCCAGGTAGCAAGAGTCGTGGTACACGACCTTTTTGTCGATCCGCCGCGTCGGTTTCAGTCTGCCCTGGGCAATCAAACCGGCAAGGAAAGTCGTGTGGTGAATGACCTCGTACTTGCCGCCGAAGTCGGGGTATTCGTTGAGCAGTGTGTTGAAGCAGTGCGGACAGGTGGTGACGATCTTCTTCTTGTCCGCACCGTAGCCGTTGAGCACCTCGATGTTGGCCTTGGCAAACATCTGAAAGAGATATTCATTCCCGGCGCGCCGCGCGGGATCGCCGGTGCACTGTTCCTCTGCTCCGAGGATCGCGAAGTCAACGCCGGCCTGTTGCATCAGCTTGACCGTCGCCCGGGCTACCTTCTTGGCCCGGTCGTCAAACGATGGAGCACAACCCACCCAGAACAGCACTTCGGCATCGGGATGTTCGGAAAGCGTCTTTATCTCCAACCCTTCCGCCCATGTCGCTCGATCACCCGAAGGAAAACTCCAGGGGTTGGCATTGGACTCCAGCCCCCGGAAAGCCGTCTGCAACTGGGTGGGGAACTCACTTCGCTCCTGAACCAGGAATCGGCGCATATCCACGATCTTGTCGACGTAACTGATGAACACCGGGCACTCCTGCTCACACGCCCGGCAGGTCGTACAGGCCCACAGGACTTCGGGGGCGATCACGCCATCGACCAGGTCCTTGCGGTGCTCTTGGGAATCAGCAGTGGCGTTACCGGTGACGAGCGCCTTTTCCTGCTTATAGAGGAAATCTCGCAGGTCGAGCGTGAAATGTTTCGGCGAAAGCTTTTTTGCGGTTTTCGTGGCCGGACAGTGATCGCTGCACCGACCGCATTCCGTACAAGTGTAGAAGTCCAGAATGGACTTCCAACTGAACTGGTCAATGCGGCGAATGCCCAACGTCTCTTCGCGCTCCAATTTGCCCTCCATGTCAGCGATCGGGGGAACGCGACCGGGCGAATGAAGCGACTGGAAGTAAACATTCGGTATTCCCGTAATGACATGAAAGTGTTTGGAATACGGAAGGAGATTAAGGAATATGAGAACTAGGCTGGAATGCGTCCAAAAACCCACTTGCGTGAGAAATCGAATGGTGCTCGGAGGCAGACCGGCAATGGCCATCGCCGCCAAGGATCCTGCAGGCTCATACCCAACAAAACGCGGCCGGCCCGGCTCCAAGCTCTTCAACTCTTCCGGCGTAAGTTCTCTATACGTCGAAGCCGGAACTCGAAGCACGCGGCCTTGGTCGCCCCTCAGTTGAGTCCACGTAATCACTTCTCGTTGATTGGGTGCGTCGGGAAAGCGCATCGGCGTAACATTGACCAGGGGGTGGGTCGGCGGCGAATGTAGGGCGATCGACGAGGCGTCGTACAGAATGTCGGCGAGCATCATGACGACGATGATTCCGAGGATGACCAGACCTTCGGTGCTCAAAGTCATTCGACCAAGGCGCTTGACGACACGGTAGTAGACGAACACCATTGCGCCGAGGATGACCAACAGTGCAAAGACGTCCTTGAGGACGGAATAGATGCGCCCGAGGAGCTGGTCAGGCCCGAAGAGCCAGAAGTTAAAGGATTCATCAAACCCCCGCCCCCAAAGGATCAGTGTGCGCAGGAGAAGCACGACGAAACCGCTGAAAATAAACATGTGGGCCGCGCCCGCGAGGGGATAACGTCGCATTCGCAACTGAGCGATGGCGTAGGTCCAGGTCCGCCGCAGCCGCTCGGCGGGTCGGTCAAAGCGGTTCTCGCGCGCCCCGACCAGCATCAGCTTCCATCGCCGCCGCGCGGAATAGGCAAAGAAGCCCCATCCGACGACCAAAAGGACGGTCATAGCGACTGGATTCATACCTTGCGGTTTCTCATTATGCCTTGGGCACAGGACTTACAAGTCGAAGGGCACGGAAGGCGTCTGTTGTGCCGACGGGTGAGCAGCCACGCGACTGCACCAACCGCCGACAGAACGAGAGGTGATGGTTCCGGAATCGGGCGTATTTCGGCAAAGTCAATTGTGCCTTGGATAGGTGGGTCAGACGAAGAATCGAAAGCCTCAAGAGAAAACTGAGTATATGCGAAGTCGTGGATATTCAGAACAGTTGGGAGCGAGTCGTTGGTAAACAACCAGTCATGCTCCGGCCATCTGTCAAGCAGTCCGACCGCAATTGGATTCGCCAATCCCACGAATGATTCGGGAAAATCCGCGCGTACGAAATACTGCTCCTTGAAGGGGTGGAAAGTCTGAACTTTGATATTACTTTCGGGGCCGGAACCGGGTAGGTCGATTGAATACGGGCCGATCTGCAAGGTTGCTGAAAGAATTTGGTAAACGCCAAAGGTCTGGTCGTTCGGAAGTTGGTCGGGTTCCTCGGAATCGAAGCGGTAGACAAAACGGAAGGGGTCTCCCAGGTCGATGGGTGTCTTGACTTCGGAATCGATGGTCGTGATTTCTCCCGCTAGAGTGGCCTCAAGAATCCCGGCCTTTACTCTTTGATTTCCGTATGAGAAGAGTAAGGTTATGACAAGGAACGAAACGCAACCGGGTACATTCGCGCGCTGGCGAAGAACTCGCTTCGGGTTCACTTTCATGGGGTTGTGATTCCGAGCCCCCCGTCGTGCGCTAATCCGGCCTTCGTTCGACATTCTCTAATGTTCTTTCAGTGTCCTGAATTCCGCGGTGAGCAACGGCACTAAGGTGAACAAGTCGGCCACACAGCCATAGCCGGCGACCTTGAAGATCGGCGCGTCTTTCTTGGTGTTGATGGCGACGATCACTTTGCTGCCGCGCATTCCGGCCAGGTGCTGAATCGCCCCGTCGATGCCGCACGCAATATAAAGCCGCGGCGTCACGACTTTGCCCGTCAGTCCCACTTGTCGGGTATGCGGCTGATAGCCCGCGTCGCAGGCGGCGCGTGACGCCCCGACCGCCCCGTCGAGTGCCTGAGCCAGGTCGTGGATGATCTTGAAGTTCTCCACCGATTTCAGGGCGCGCCCGCCGGAAACGACAATGTCGGCCTCGGTTACATCCTTTATACCCGACCCGGTCGCGACGATCTCGTTGATGGTCAGGCGTTTGTCGCGGTCGGAGAGGCTGAGGGACACCGACTGAACCTCCGCCTTCGCCCCACTCTGCGGGGCGGCGGCCGTGTAGGCGTTAGTCCGCACGGTGGCGATTTGCAGTCGATCGCCGGGCAGGCGAAATCGCGCACTGAACTTCCCGGCGTACATCGGTTTCGACGCGACGAGGTCGCCGCCTTCCATCACCACCTCCGTGCAGTCGATCGCCAAAGCGGCCCGCGTTCGCGCGGCCGCCCGCGACGCGAGGTCGCGTCCCAGGGACGTGGTCGGGACCAAGACGATCTTCGGGGCGGCGGCGGCGATCACGGCGGAGAGCGCGGCGGTGTAGGGCAACGCCCGGTACATGGCGAGCTCGGCGCTGTCGACGGCGTACACCTTCTTGGCGCCGTAGGCGGCCACAGTATCGACGAGCGAGGCGACGCCCTCGCCGATTAGGCACGCTTCGACGCGCCCGCCCGTGATGGCGGTGAGCCGTCCCGCCGCATTCAGAAGTTGAAACGACGCGGGAAGAATCTTCCCGCGACGCTGCTCGATGAAAACGAGAACATTCTTGTTCATACACCTGGACTCGGCTGGCTAGAGGACCTTCGCTTCTTCGCGTAACAGTCGGATCAGCTCCGTCGCCATTTGCGGCGGTTCGCCGTCGATGAACTTGCACTCCGGTCGCGGCGGCGGCGGAGAGAGCGACTCAAACCGGACGCCCGCGCCGGACGCCTCCAAACCCGGCAATTGCCCGGCCGTCAAAAACGTCACGGGCTTCTTCTTAGCCTTCATCAAGTTGGGCAGCGAGGGGTAGCGCGGCTCAACCAACCCTTTTTCGATGGTGAGCAGCGCGGGCAGGTCGCACTCCACAACCTCCTCCGCCCCTTCGATGCGTCGCCGGGCGGTGAAGTGCTTCGCGTCGGGCGATATCTCAAGAGCGGTCACCGCCGCGACATGCGGCAGATCGAGGAACTCCGCCAGCGCGGGCCCGACGGCCCCGGCGTCCAGGTCGATGGTGTACTTGCCGCAAACAATCAGATCGAACCCGCCGCCCGTCTTCTTGATCGCCTCGGCGATGACGTGGGCCGCGAACACCTCGTCCTTCGATTCGAACGTAGGATCACAGACGTGCACGCCCGCGTCGGCGCCCATGGCCAGGGCCACGCGAAGCGCCTCCGCCGCTTTCTCCGAACCCAGCGTGAGGGCCACGACCTCCGTCACGTCGGTCCGCTTCTCCCGAAGCTGAACGGCCAGCTCGATCCCGAACTCATCGAAGGGATCGGGCACGAGTTTGAGGCTCGTGAAGTCGATCCCGCTCCCATCCGGCAGCACCTTGATCGCCGCGTTGGAGTCGGGCACTTGTTTGACGATGGTCAGGATTCTCAACCTTACGGCCTCCCTTCGCCCATGACTCCCGCGCCGGGAGTCGATGGGGCGGACATCTTAGCGGGTACCGGCCCGTTGGTCCAAGTGGGTTCGAGTCGGCCTGCGAGGGAACAAGTTCGCCCCATCACTTGGATACCTACCGTTGTACTTCGACCACGGCATGGACAGGCTCGGGGACCGTGGTCACACGGCGTCGGCGGGTGTCGCCTGTGTGCGCAAGGTGGTCCCGCACGGCATCGGCGATCCCGGCGTCATACCCTATCGAAGAGGACCAACCGAGTTGCTCCTTCAGCTTGTTGCATTCGAAAAAGCACCGCCGTCCCATCAGCCAGACAGCGTACCTGGTGGCCAGCGGCGGGTTCTTGGTTTTGAAGGCATGGCCGAAGCATTCCATCAGGAACGAGGCCGCATGCGCGACGCGATACGGCACGGACTTTCTGATGCGTGGTTCGCCGATGGCGTCCGCGACGCGATCGAAGTACCCGCGTTGGGTCAGGACTCCGTCATGGCAACAGTTATACGCTTCGCCGACGGCCCGATCGCTCTCGGCGGCGAGGATGGCGGCCTCGGCAACATTGCCGGCGTGAACCAGATTCAGGCGGTTTTGGCCGTCGCCGATGATCTTGAGCTTCCGCCGGCGGATCGAGTCGATCAGCCGGGGGAGCGTCGCCCGGTCTCTCGGTCCGTACAGCCAACTCGGACGAATCACCGTCACCGGGATGCGCCCTGTGGCGTGCATCGCCCAGACGAGGCGCTCCGCCTCCACTTTGGCCCGCGTGTAATAGCTCCAACGAGGCACGTTCACCCCGATCGGCGCGCTCTCGTCGAAGACCTTGCCCTCGCCGTCGACGTGGCCGTAGACGCTGATCGAACTGATGTGCAGGAAGCGGCGGACGCCCGTGGACGCGGCGGCCGCGTCCAGAAGATGCTGCGTGCCGTCCACCGAGACGCGGACGAAATCCTCCCACGGCCCCCAATCGCCGACCCGTGCCGCCGCGTGGTAGACCACATCCACCCCCGCGCACGCCCTTCGCAAGGCTTCGCGATCCGTTAAATCGCCGTCGAGGATATCGGCCCCGATACTCCGAAGAAAGACGGTGTCGCTCGCCTTCCGACAGAGCGCTCGGATGCGCCGGCCCCGACGGTGAAGTTGCTCAGCGATGTGGCTGCCGAGCAGACCCGTTCCGCCGGTGACCAGCGCCGCCGTTGCACTGCCCACGGGATCGCCCATAAGTTCCGGTTAGGATAAGTTGCCGAACTGATGCCGGTCAAGCGAGACTCTCACGCGGTCAGCGGTCCGCGTGCGGGAACGGCGGTGGACGCAGAGGGAGGGTCGCCCTAGACTCGTTTCGGACATGCGGAACCCAACGTCCACGGCGACACGTTCGTTGTCCGAACCGCGCATACGGATCGCGCCCTCCGTGCTGTCGGCGGACTTCGGGCGACTGGCGGAGCAGGTCGCGGTCGTTGAGGCCGCGGGAGCGGAGATGCTCCATCTGGACGTCATGGACGGCCACTTCGTCCCCAACATCAGCTTCGGCGTGCCGGTCATTAAATCGCTTCGCAAGTACACAAAGTGTTTCCTCGACGCCCACCTGATGATCTCCGAGCCGAAACGGTACGCGGAGGCCTTCGTGAACGCCGGCTGCAACCATATCACCTTCCACATCGAGGTGACCAGCGAACCGAGAGCCGTCATCGAGCACATCCGCGGGTTCGGTGTATCCGTCGGCGTATCCATCAACCCCGGCACGCCGGTGTCGGCGATCGAGTCGGTCCTCGACGGCGTGGACTTGGTGCTGGTGATGAGCGTCTGGCCCGGATTCGGCGGACAGAGCTTTATCCCTGACGTGCTCGACAAGGTGAAAGAGCTTCGCCCGCGTCTGGGATCGCATCAGCGTTTGCAGATTGACGGAGGAATCGACGAAAAGACCATCGGGTCGGCGGCGGCGGCGGGCGCCGACACCTTCGTGGCCGGAACGGCCATCTTCGGCGCCCCCGACCCGCCGAAGGCCATGAGCCGTTTACATCACCTTGCCGTCGATGCGGCTCAGCGGAAAGTCAGCCATGCCCGAGGATAAACCCGTCGAAAAACCAGCGGAGAAGTCCGGCGTCCCGGCGGGCCTGTGGACCCGCTGCGAAAGCTGCGAGCACATGGTCTACGAGAAGGAGGTCGCCGAGAACCTCCACGTCTGCCCGGAGTGCGGCCACCATCGCCGCATTGACGCCCGCACACGGATTCAACAACTGGTCGACCCCGGCACCCTCGAGGAGTTCGCGCAGGATCTTCGCTCCACCGATCCGCTCGATTTCAAGGACCGCATTCCGTACAAGGAGCGTCTCGCCCTCGAGCAGGAGAAGACCGGCGAGACCGATGCGATCGTGGTGGGAAAGGCCTTTATCCGCGGGCGACCGGTGATCTTGGGCGTGATGAACCCCTCGTTCATCATGGCCTCCATGGGCGCCGTGGTCGGCGAGAAGGTGACGCGGGCCATCGAGCGGGCGATCGAGGACAACCTGCCGCTCGTGATGGTGACGGCCTCCGGCGGGGCCAGAATGCAGGAAGGTATGATCTCCCTGGTGCAGATGGCCAAGACCGCCGCCGCCCTGGCCCGCCTGGACGATGCCAAAGGGCTTTACATTGTCGTCACCACCGACCCCACGACGGCGGGCGTGGCCGCGAGCTTCGCCAGTTTGGGCGACGTTATCCTCGCCGAACCCAAGGCCATGATCGGCTTCGCCGGCCCGCGGGTCATCGCCAACACGATCAACGCCGAATTGCCTGAAGGCTTCCAAACGGCCGAGTTCATGCTCAAGCACGGCTTCGTCGACCGAATCGTCCCTCGTGCCGACCTCCGCCGCGAAATCGCACGGATCATTGACTACTGCGGGAAGTGACCGATCTTCGTCGTGTTGTTCTCCCCCGAGCCGCCGCATTCATGCGGCGCGCCCCGCGGCGCGCGACATGAATGTCGCGGCTCGGAGTGGAGTCCCATTCCATGTCCTCGCAACCACGCGCGGAATTACGAAAGGATTTTGCCGTCCCGCGCCGATGATGGGACAAGGATTTTGAGCCGGCGGTCGAGAAAATCAGCGTTGCTGTTTCGATCGATTTTCCGCGCGGGCATGGCCGCTTGGGTGGTTCGTTCCCATCCCACGGCGCGTCGATTGGGTCGTCCATTATTTTCCGCGCGGGACGCATGGACCAGCGAAGACGGATGTGCAAGACGCTGGGCTGTCTCGCAGGGGCCATGACCGGGACGGCCTCCCTCCTCGCCTGGATCGACCCCTCCCCATCGACACCGACTCCCGTTCTGTCCCAGGAAGAGCTTCTCGCCGCCGCTCGATCGCTCGTCTTCGACGACGTGGCCATCCGACCCATGCAGTGGCGATCGGTCGAGGTGGTTGAAGCCCCGTCGATGCGAGGCCCCGGGGTAGCGCTCGCCGCGGGCGCCGATCGCAGCGAATGTCACTTTTACATTGACGACCATGGCCAACCGTCCCGCGCCGGCCGCTGGGACGATCAACTCGCCCCCTCCGACGCCCCGCATACGATCCGTATCGAGGTCAGCCATTCCGAGGGCCAGCCCTTTCCTTCATCCGCCCAAGTGAACAGCATTCAAGCCCTGTTCGATTCGATCGAGGGGGCCGTCAAGCCCGCCGCCGGATTCACACCGCAACTCCGGTTTCTGAGCGCATCCTAGCCGGACGAGGGTGGCCCCGCCGGTGAGGCGCGTGGTGCCCGCCGCACCCGCCGGGGTCCTTGCCTATGGCACTGTGACTCGTGCGATGGACTTTGCCCGTGCGAACCCGGCCTACGCGAACTTGCGTTCGGCGACTCACAGGGGCTAGAATCCGGCCCATCCTGCGACGAACGCGCCGTGTGTGCGTCGTGATCCAACGGTTCAATTAGCCACGGCGGAGGGAGAACGATGCACCGAGCTTCAAGAGCGGTTGGATCGCTCGTGTTGGGATGCTCAGTGTTCCCCAGCCTCGCCGGGCCGGCGTCTATCCCCAACGATCCCGATTTCGTCTACCAATGGGCGCTGCTGAACACGGGTCAGACCGTCAACGATCAGATCGGAACAGCGGGGGCCGACATCCGCGCTCTGCCGGCTTGGGATATCTACCCCGGATCATCCTCCATCGTCGTCGCCATCGTGGACACCGGGGTTGATCCTCACCCTGAGTTTGCGGACCGGCTTCTCGAAGGCTACGTAGCTCCGTCCGCGGGCGGCGACCCGTACAGCACGCTGGACACGGCCTCACACGGGACGCACGTCGCGGGAATCATCGGCGCCGCCACAGGAAACGGGGTTGGGATCGCCGGGATCAACGACAAGGCCTGGCTGCTTCCCGTCCGCGTTTTCCAGGGGAATCTGGGCACCGAAGCCTCAACGGCCGAAGGCATCGTCTGGGCGGTCGACCACGGAGCTAATGTCATCGTTGTGCCGCTCCAGTTCGACGACGGCACGCAAGTACTCGCCGACGCGGTCGCCTATGCGGCCGAACGAGATGTCGTCGTCGTCGCACCGGCCGGTCAGACGGCGAGCCCCGAAGTCGCCTTCCCCGCCGCCTTCGACGGCTGCATTGCGGTTTCGTCGACCACCAACACGGACATACTGGCGACTTTTTCCAATTACGGCCCGCAGGTTGATCTGTCCGCGCCCAGTCAGGACATCTGGTCGACTCGAAGCGGCGGGGCGTATGGGTTTGAGACGCGGGCCGGCTCAGCGTCCGCCGCGGCCCATGTGGCGGGCGTGGCGTCCCTCATCCGCTCCTACGCTCCCCAACTGACTGCGGTCGAGGTGAGACGGATTCTGACGGATTCGGCTGATGACCTCGGTGACCCCGGCTGGGACCCGAAGTTTGGCGCGGGCCGAATCAACGCCGGACGAGCCTTGGAACTTACGCCGCTCCCGGCCTTGCGGTTCGAATATGTAGATCCGCTTCCGACCACCATCCAGCCGGATACACCGACGACGTTCAGCATTCGCATCGCTGATGCCGCGCAGAGGGTGGTGCCGACCTCCGCCGCGCTGAGCTATCGAACGGCGACTGCAGGATTCGCAGCACCGTCGCCGCTTCGACCCCTCGGCGGCGGGTTGTTTGAGGTAGAGCTTCCGGCGGCGCCCTGTGAGACGACGATCGAGTACTATCTCTCGGCCACTGGGGATGGCGGCGGGGTCGTGACGGACCCGCTCGACGCTCCAGCGAACCTGCACACAACCCGCGCGATTCGATACCAAGCGCTCTTCGACGACGACTTCGATTCCGATCTCGGTTGGGAGACCGTGACGGAGGGAGCGGGGACAACCGGCGCGTGGACGCGAGCGATCCCCGTGGGCACTTCCGCTCAGCCAGCCTACGACTACTCCACCGACTACGGGCGGTACTGTTTTGTCACCGGACAGCACTTCGGCGGAGACAACCCTGGAAGCAACGATGTGGACGGCGGACCGGTCCGCTTGATCTCACCCGTGATTCCGCTGCCTGCCGGTGACGCGGAAGTCGCGTACTCGCGGTGGTTTTACACTTACACCGCGCCCGAACCGCCGGACATGCTGACGGTGGAGATGTCGCGTGACGGCGGCGCGTCGTGGGTGGTCGTTGAAACCGTGAACACCGCGCAGGGCTGGACGACGTACAGCTTCCGCTTGAGCGAGTTTCCCGACGCGGTCGGGAATCAGTTGCGGATTCGGTTCACCACAAGCGACATCCTCTTCCCAGGGGACTCGCTCACCGAGGCTGCCGTTGATGAGTTCCACGTGCGGGCCATCGAATGCTCGTCCGTCCGAGGCGATGCCGACGGTGACGGGGATGTTGACCTGGCCGACCTCGCACGCCTACCCGGATGCTGGAAAGGACCGATAACGGCGTTCGACGATCCCGCCTGCGGCCCATTCGATTTTGACTCCGACCGGCACATCGACCTGCGAGACTTTCGAGGGCTCCAAAACCAGTTCCGTCCATAAGCTAACGTGATCCCTCCGGCGTCATCTTCCTTCTGGTTTGTGGGGTGCATCCGCGGACGGACCCCTTGATACGCCTCCCGACTCTGTGGTACAATGGTCCCGTGTCGGACCGGCGGCGTCCCGAGCGATGGTACTCCGGGCACGCACGAAGCGCAGGATCAGGAAGGGAGATGCCAACCATGACACAGCAACGAATCAGAATGCTTATGCTCGCAGCGGCCGCGCTCGGCGCACCGGTCATACTCGCCGTCGCGGGCGGACCCACCTACGACTTGACCTGGCGCACGATCGACGGCGGCGGAGTGATGCGGAGCACGGGAGGGGACTTCGAGCTCTCCGGCACCATCGGCCAACCCGACGCCGGGGCCATGAGCGGCGGAAACTTCACGCTCACCGGCGGCTTCTGGTTCGAAGTCATCCCTAGTGACTGCAACGAGGACGGCGTGGTCAACCTGTTCGACTACGACACCTTCCAGACGTGCCTGACGGGCCCCGGCGGCGGACCGCTCCCGGCGGGGTGCAATTGCTACGACTTCGACGGGGACGGGAAGATCACGCTGCTCGATTTCGCCACCGTGCAGGCCATGTTCAACGGGCAGTAGGCCGCGAGTCGTTCGTATGCGGTTTCAACGCCTCGGGCATACGTTCGCGCCGGGGCGGGCGACCGTGTGAAAAAAACAACGTCATGTCGTGTTGGCCAAGATCGCCCAAGGGAAGATTTCTTGAGCCGGCGCGGATGGCGTCGGCGCGTGGCTTTTTTGAGAGGAAGGGCAAATGAAAGCGAATCGGTTAGGGCGATTGGTGGTTGTGGTTGCGATCCTCGGAGGAGTGTCCAGCGCGCGCGCCGCGCCGCTGGGGACGGAGTTCATGTACCAGGGGCAACTCAAAGAAGGCGGCGCGCCGCTCGACGGCACGGCCGACTTCCAGTTCACGCTGTGGGACTCCGCGGGAAGCGGTAATCCGCCCACGGGGGGAACGCAAGTCGGCGTCGTGCAGGCGATCAACGCCCTGCCCGTGACCGCGGGCTTGTTCAGCGTCACGCTCAACGGCGCCAACGAGTTCGGGGGCAATGCCTTCAACGGGAACGCCCGCTGGCTTCAGATCGCGGTGCGCAGCCCGGCGGGCGGCGGCGGCTTCACCACGCTCGCCCCGCGTCAGCCGCTAACGGCGACGCCGCATACGCTGTTCGCCCTTAACGCCGACCGGCTCGACGGGCTGGACTCGACGGCGTTCCTCCAGTCCGTCCCCAACCCGCTCACGCTGAGCGGGACGAACGCCACGCACATCATCCGGGGTGAGAACGCCTCCACAACCTCCGGCGCCGCGGGCATTCTCGGCATGGCCAACGCCGCCACCGGCACCACCTCCGGCGTGTACGGCGAGAGCGTTAGCACGTCCGGGCGCGCCGTCTACCCGCATTTCTCACCAAGTGTTGCGAGTCGATGCTGGTTGAGCCGAAAACAGAGGTTAGTGGCAGGTTGCGTAGGGAATGCGGCGGGAGGTGGTAGGCTACGCCGCGTTCGGCGGAGTGGAGGAGGCGGGAAATGCCCCCTCTGGAGTTCGAAAACGCCGATCGGCGCGGACCGCGTCCGCGGCTCACTTTCGACTTGTACGCTACAACGGCTTCGGGAAAGCCCAGCCCACTCAGCACCGCAAGGGAATCGGGCAAATACGGACCAAGTTCTCATAGACCCGCTGGAACA
>JAZDHF010000020.1:0-24319 GCA_043806315.1 Planctomycetota bacterium
CGCGCTCCTGGGCGTTCCGACGAAGATCATGGCCCCAAGGAAGACCTGGTCCGAGGGCGGGGCGCCGCATAGTGACGGAAAAAGCGCGTAGACCCTTGTATTACAGCATCTTCTGCACAAGGGTGCGGAAGTTGGGTTAGGGTAGTCCCAAACGGAGGGAAACGACATGAGCAGCACGAAGGAAGGGCGTTTCCAGGAACGACGTCAGGGAACCAGCCGCGTGTTGAATTGTTGGCGATATTGTTGGAGTTGCGGCTCATCCGGGTAGTGTTCACCCGCTGGATATGGATAGGCGCTCATACTCCGAAACGGCAGCGGTGCAATGGTGTCGGATTCAGCAGTATATAAGTCCATGTCCTTGCAGTAGGCATGGGAGATGAGAATGAAGCTGCGGACCTCGCCGGCAGCGGGCAGGGGCAAGACGCGAGCATCGAAAGCGGCTGCGATTTCGTCCCCCGGTCCCAGAATGGCATAGCGGTCGTCGAAATCAGCGAGAAGGCTCTCCACGGGGCCATAACGCGTGTATGCGCCCTTGAGTACCTTGAACGGCGAGTCCGGGGCAATGCGGTCATAGTCATAAATCGTGGGGAGGCGGCCGTCAGGCGAGTATTCGAGCGGGAAGCCCAGACGGCGGAGGTCCGCCTTGGCCAGCGGAACACTGCGGACGGTCAGCCCGTCCGTTCCGCGATCGTTCGCAACAAAAACCTGGTCGCAATAGATCTCCAGATTCGTGGAGACCCGCAGTTTGCGGGTGTTGGCGGTAAGCTTGCCGGTCAGGTCGACCGCGATCGTCCGCCCCAGGCCCCCGGGGGCCCCGGCATCGGGAACAACGACCTCCCACTGCCCGTCTTCAGACAATCGTTCGATCCGCAGCGGCTGCCATGCCACGCCGGCTTGCGAAGCGGCGAACGTGCTTTGGGAATATGGGTATTCGATCCAACCGTTCATGAACAGGTAGACACTACGTGTAAAATCGAGCTTTGCCATGCGATCGGCGAAGTCCAGCACGAGCGAGTGGGGCCGGCAGAATCCGACGAAACGCCGGTCGATCTCCGGCTCGTACGCATAGACCCGATCCGCTTGCATGACCTGTGCGGTGCAATCCTCCCCATCCGGTCCGAGGGCCTGCACAGGAAAAATGGGGACCGCAGGACAGAGCAGTCGATGGGTCGCCGGCGGGCCCGTGACAGCCAGCCGCTCGTCAGGGTAGATGTCCAGCTCCGCGGGGTGGTCGACCGCGATAAGCTCAAGGCGGTCGATATAGGCGGCCTCCTCCATCGGCTCGCAAACGCGCAGTTCGTAATAGTCGCCCCGGGCGACCAACTGTCCCGGGTTAATCTTGATATGTTCGCGGACCTGTGGAAGTGCGTATTGCCCTGGTGCGACGAAGTAGCCCAAGCCGCCGACGCCGGCGAAGTCGCTGACGAACTCAAACCGATAGCCATTCCAGGCGAACAGAACCGGACAACTGGAAATCCGCCGGTCGGTTTCGCTTACCCGGTGGTGCGTTTCCGCGGCCAGCTCGCGCTCGCATTGGGTTACGCCGTCCGGCCACATCAGCGCGAGATAGTCGGCCTGCGAGGCGCCGTTCAGACCGAAGACCTGCGGTCGGAGCGACTGGCTGAGCGCGCCGTCGCAGCCGGTATACGTGATTGCCTGGCTGCGCAGGCCGGAGTGCAGCTCCAGGCGCGTGCCGAAGCCGCTGACCGGGCTCCGCGTGCGCTGGTCGGGGCCGCGGTCACCGGTCGGGCTGATGGTCAGCCATTGCCCAGGCGGCGTAAGTCTCGTGGGCACAACCTCGATCCGCTTGTTCGCGGCCCGGATGCGCAGCAAGTCGGGTACGCCGTCCGCGTTCATGTCAGTGAGCTCGGCGCCGAGGGTATCGTCAGTGACCGGCGGCCAGGGCAGGGCCTTGGCTACAAAGCGTCCCTCACCGTCGTTGAAGAGAACGCGGCCGGAGCGGTCGAACAGAACAATGTCAAGGTCGCCGTCGAGGTCCATGTCGGCGACGCGCGGCGTACCGATCGGACCCCAGGTCGAAACGGTCCTGACGCAGTCGTCAAACTGGGCGCCAGGCTGCAGTTCTCCGCTTTCGTTGCTCAAGTACAACCGACCCCGCACATTGGGCCCGGGGAACACCAGTAAGTCCGGCCGGCCGTCGCCGTTGAAGTCTTGGACTACTCCCCCGCAATCGCCGCGGACCGATTCGGCGGTCATGTGCGCTTCGTGATACCTGCCGAACCGGTCGTTCAAAAAAATCCGCGCCGCGGCTCCTGAATTGAACACGACCAGATCCGTGTCACGGTCCCCATCGAGATCCGCGGGGGCAAGCATCACGGTCCGCTCCCCAGTGCAGGCGACGCCGGCCTCGCCCGCGATGTCGGTAAACGTGCCGTCGCCGTTGTTGTTCAGCAGTTGGTTGGACGCCGGCGAACCGCCGTCGATCGCCGCCGTGTTGCAAACGTAAATATCCAGATCCCCATCGTGGTCGGCGTCGAGAAAGGTGGCAGAGGCTGTCACTACATTGGGTCCCCCGGTCCGGGTGCGCTCGGTTACATCCTCAAACGTGCCGTCGCCACGATTGCGGAGCAGGTGGTTGGGTCCGGCACAACTGACGAACAGATCGACACGGTTGTCGTTGTCGTAGTCCCCGAACGCACACGAGATCGCCCCGCGAATTGAGGTCAGTCCCCAGGACTCGGTCGCATCGTCGAAGCGGCCATCGGGCCGGGCCGGCAAAAGCAGAAGACCCCGGTCTCCGTTGCGGACGACGCCCGCCGCAACGATATCCAGCCGTCCATCGCCGTTCACGTCGGCCAGCGCCATTTGCACGCCCCATCTTGCCAGGAAGGGGTCCGAGAGATCAGTTGCGTCGCCAACGTGGTGGTCGCGGAGAGATACCGTATCCGGCACTTCGAAAAGCGTGCGCGCCGTTTCGGCTGCCAGTTCCCCACCGGCGGCGCTCCGCCGAGGCGCCCCACTTAGCGGTCGAACGATCGCAAGGGGTCCCATCTTGCGATAGTGCGGCACCACCACCATTTCATGAAGCGGGCTCTGGGTCAGTTGTTCAAAGCGCTCCCGATACGCCTTCGCCAGATCCTCCTGCCCGGCCTGCGTGGCGATGCGCATGAGATCGTAGTAAGCGCTCGCAAGAGCCGGATTCAGTTGCACGGCCCGCTCAAGTTCCACGCGGCACGGCTGCCCGAGGTGGGATTTGCTCCGGGCCAGGAAGTACCATACATAGGCGTCGTCGGGCCGGAGCTTCAGCACACGATCAAAGCAGGAAATCGCCAACTCGTCCCGGCCGCCGAGTTGATGAATGATCCCGCGGAGATACAGTGCTCGGACATTCTCCGACTCGTCGAGTAAAACGTCGTCCAAAAGGCGCTCGGCACGCTCCAGGTCACCGCGCGAGGCACGGTTGAAGGTGGCGATCGCCAGGTTGACGCGGATTTCAGTCGACCTCCCTCCTCGCTGCAGAGCTTCGTCGAAAGCCTCGACGGCTCCGGCATAGTCGTAGCGCTCCATCGAGGCTACGCCGCGGTTGGTTGCCTGCACAACCGGGTCGAACGTCCACGGGACCTCCGGAGGATTGTGGCGGCGTACGGCACAACCAAGCGACGAGCACACCGCGAGAAGCGCCGCAGCCGCGCCGCACCCAGAGATCCGGACGCCCGCCCATCTGAATATGTGTGAGGCGACGATCATGTGGCTCACTCGAGCGCATTGCTATCCTTTACTTCGCCACCTCGAATGGTCCCCAAGCCGACGGTTTTCCGGTTTCGGCCGCTCGGGTCCCAGGCAATCGCTCCTGTGACGCCGACTTGCGGCGACAACTCCCGAACGGCATCGCGGATCCGCGCGCGATTGAGGCCGGCTTCGCGGATTCCGGCGATTAGGAACTGCAGGGCGTCATAAGTGTAAGCGGCCGTGTAGTCGGCTTCCCTGCCATAGCGGTCGCGAAAACGGCCGGCAAACGCATCGCCGCCGGCGTTGCTCGACGAATCCCATAGAAGGGGAAACACGACGCCCTCCGCCGGGCAACCGGTCCCGTCCACGAACGCGCGGCGGCTCAGCGCCGGGCCGCCGATGACGGGCATGTCCAAGCCGTCGTTGCGCAGCGCCACGACGAATTGGGCGCTTTCTGCCGGAGTAGCGACGACGGCGACGGCGGTGGGGCGGGCTGACCGCAGAATTCGCATGTGGTTCTCGAGACCGGCAGCGCCAGGGACGAGTTCCAGGTGGGTCGTGGGGAACATTCGGAGTGCGGCCAGGGCCGCTAACAGCTCCGTCGAGAAGACGCGTGAGTCGTGATCGGTACCCGACACGAGAGCGAAGCTCTTCCCTCGACTGCACAAGGCCAGGGCCTGCGCCAGGACCGGGGCTTGGACCGCGTCGCTCGGAGCACACGAGAATACCCACGGAACGCCGGCCAAGTTCGTCGTCGGGTCAGTGCTGACGGAGCTAAGGAAAGTCAACCGCGCCTTGGCGACGACCTGGGCGACGAGGTGGGCCGCGGGTCCGTCCGGCGCCCCCGCGACGGCCCAAACACCCTCTTCGTAAACCAGCCGGACGATGCCCGTAATACCCGTGTCCCAGGGATTCTCCGACCAAGCCGAAAGCAGGCGAAACGGCGCCCCCCGATAGCCCCCGGCCTGGTTCGCTTCGTCCACCGCCATCGTTGCCGCAAGCCACATCAGGCCTGCACTCGGGTGGTTTGGATCCGCCGGACCAAACCAGCCGATCCTGACCTCGGGTACGTCTTCAGGCGGTGGGTCTTCGCGGCCTGGTCCGTGATACTCGGCCACGCTGGACCGTGCGTCGAGGTAGGGTAACCGGGTTTCGGAACCAGGAGGCAAAGCAGCCGCGGATCGTGTTGGCAGAGCGCAACCTGCGAGAATGACGGCGCCCCAAAGCGAAGAGCAGATCGTCGGGATCAGCCGGGAAGGTCTCGCGTCGCATGTCGTCAGCGCCATAGGCTGGTTCTCACAAGTCACCGAGAGGGGGAGCGTTCCCCGAATGTCGTGTAGCTCGTCTTCCTCGGTCGGCGAGGCGCCGGCCGCTACTGCTCAGCGGCGACCTTGCGACTCGCGCGGTCGCGTGGGGCGATGATACCGCCAGGTATCTCCCAATCCTGCCGGGAGTGGTAGCGCCACTGTCCGCCCTCGAAGCGGGCTAGGAGGACCTCGCCCAGATCGTCGAGGCACGCGCTGAGCGGGATGAAACCGGTCACTCCCTTGTACGGAGAACTCCGATGCGCCAGCACGTCGCGAATCTTGGCCCGGTTCAGGCCGGCCACTTGGATCGCCTCAATCAGCATGTTCATGCCGTCGTAAGCATGGGCGGCGTAGGTGTCCGGGTCCGTGCCGTTACCCTCCCGGAATGCCGTCCGGAACGCCTCCAACGCCGGGTCCTGCCGCGTGGGGTCCCACGGGTACGCGCAGACCACGCCCTCCGCGTTCGCCCCGGCGAGGGCGACAAACTCGTCGGATACGCACCGGTCGCAGGCGAAGTACGGTTGGCTCATGCCCCGCGCCCGCATCTGGTTGAGAATCGCGGCTCCGTCAACGGCGTCACCCCAATGCACGACTGCGTCCAGGTTGGCTGTTTCCAGGCGTTCGAGCTGCATCGAGAAGTCCGTTATCCCCAATTTGTACGCCATCTCCAGGATGACGGGGCGGTTCAGCCGCCGGGCGCCGTCGCGAATCTCCCGCACGCCGAAACGTCCGTAGCGGTTGCTGGCCCGGATGATGCCGACCCGTCTGTAGTCCAGCTTGCGGTAGAGGTAGTCCACCAGGAGGTAGTTCATCTGCCGGTCGTCGCTGATGCAACGCATCACCCAGGGGATGTTGGTCTCGATGAATGTGGGGTCGGTGTCGGCGGTGTTGAGCATCACGATTTCCGCCTTGAGGGCCACCCGGATCGCTATGTGCGTGTTGGCGCTGTCGATCGAACCGAGGATGGCCCAGACCTGGTCCTCCGGCTTCTCCGTGTAAGCCATCTTGATGACTTCATCCCCGGTTGAGCCCCAGAGACCATTGTCGTTGGCGAGCTGCAGTTCAAAAGGGATATGGCGCCGCAGGTAGCCGCCGCGCTCGTTGGCCTGGCGGATCGCCATTTGCGCTCCACGTAGCATGGCGACTCCCAGCGATTCTTCGTGGCTCCGGCCACCGGTCGCGACCGAGACCGTGGGGACGATCGGCCCGATAAAGCCGATCTTGACGCTGGCGATGTGCTCCGGTTCAGGAATCCCGCGACCGGGCCCCGTGTATTCCATCTGCTCGAGGAAGTGCTCCTTGTAGGGCGTGACGTGTCGGAACGGCTCCATGTCCGTGGCCGAGAATGCATAGTTGCTGTCTTTTCTCAACGTCAACTGGGGCACTTTGAAGTAGCCCGCGTCGTTGATGAGCTCGAGCAGCCAGGTGAAATCCGCTTCGTCGGCGCGGGCAGGGCTGCCCGCGGGCTGCGGCAGACTTCCGCCCTCCGAAGATGGCTCGGCGGCCGTTTGTGTCGTCACCGGGGCGGCGACATCCTGCGCCGCGGCCACCAGCGACCAGTTCAGGCAGAGCGTCAGCCCGGCGCCAATTCCGTAAAACAGCTTGCGTGTCGAATCGTAAGATCTCATCACCATGTCCTCCACTCGTTCAGCGCGGCCCGCCGATGACGTGCGCGGCACGCTCTGCAGCCGGCCGAATCCCGGGGTAGTATCCTTTGCCGATCGCGTGGGCCAGCCCTTTCGAGGTGCCGACCCAGGCGTCATCGCCGTCGATCTCGGCGCACAGGACGAAGTTGTGCGGCAGGTTCGGCACGGTCTCGATTTCGGCGAGCACAGTTGTGTCCCGCGTGACCACCGCCTTGCCGCGCCCGGCGCCCTGATCTGTGGTGTAGGTCACCCAGGTGTTGGTCGTGAAATCCACAATCACGCCGAGCCCCTTGTCCGAGCAAAACCAAGCTTCATTGGCGCTGCGCCCCACCAAGTTGTTGAGGAAGTTGCTCGGCAAACCGGAATCGTGCGAAAAGTAACCGCGCCAATGGCGGCCGTCATAGCGGCACACGCCGAAGTACGAGGACACCCACAGCACGTCCTCGACGTAACTAGCTCCGGTGGTGATCACGTGCACGATGCCGTCGTCACGGTACAGGTCGATCTCCATCTCGCCGTCCGGATCGAGGTAATCCTTCCATGTCCCGCGCTGAACATCGTATTCAAGGACCCCACTGCCCCAGACTGCCAGAAACACCTTCTCCCTCGTGCAACAATTGCCGTAATTCCAGATCTCTTCCATGGGGGAGTTCTTCTCCGTGAAGATCGTCCATTCGCCCGTGACCGTGTTGTACCGGCTGGCTCCGGCCGTAGTGGACGCCCAGATGTTGTCATCCTGGACGCATACGGCATACACCACATTGTTGACGAGTCCGCTGTTGAGTTGATGCCAGTGGTCGAAATGTCCACCGCTGAAGCGCGCCAGCCCGCCCCCGAACAGCGCAATCCACACATCGTGAGTTTTTGGATCCACCGCCAGGCCCGTGACCACCCGCCACGGCAACCCGTCCTTCTGTCGCCAGGACTGAATCTGGTGCGTCTGCTTGTCGAGACAGGCCAGCCCATCCTCGGTGCCGATCCAAACTCGGTCGGCATCCACGGCGACCGCAAAGATGTGGTCGTTGGGTAAGCCTTCTTGGGTGGTGAATTGTTCCCATTGTGTGTAGACATACGGCATGTCGTAAGACGCAGCCGGAGTAGTTGTCAGCGCCGGCGGAGTCCTCCCAGAATCGGCGGGTGGAATCGGCGTCCGCGCGGACGATGTTCCGGCTCGTTCGGACAGGCTGCATCCCGCTAAGCCAACGAAGAGAACCATCAAGCCTCGCCGCATGTCCCATCCCTTCATTGCCCGAACCTCCGATGGTCGCTCAGAGTGTCTTCAGGAACTCCACTAGATCGTTAAGTTGATCCTTCGTCATGTCGCTGGTCACGCCATGCCGATCGTAGGGGTTGAACCGGGTCCAGATTTCCTCCAGTGTGTCGGCGATGCCGTTGTGCAGGTAGGGGGCCGAATCGTAGACGTTGTTAAGGTGCGGTGTGTCGAAATGGGTTTCCCCATCAAACCGCATCTGCGTGCCGATGTTGTGCCGCGCGCGATCCGTGTAGTACGGCGAGGGATGACAGGTGATGCAGTGATTCTCCACCGGAATCACCCGCCGGTCGTTCGTCATCGTGCGCTCGAAAATCAGCTTGCCGCGGCGTTGCGCGGGAGTGAGCTCAGCGCCGATTGGCCTATAACGGTTTGGCGGCCGCGGAATCGTGCAGACGTATGCCGTGAGGGCTCCCAGTTCGGTCGGAGTAAACGGCTGGATCCGCGTGAAGAATACCGCCAACCGCGGCCCGCACTCGCGCTCCAGCGTGGGATTCGTACCTTCCCACTTGAAAGGGGCGGTGTCCAAGATGCCGCGCAACGTGCGATTGTCCACGGGCAGCTCACCGACCCCGTCGGATTCGAGGTCGAAGGCCAGGCCGTTCACGTGACCGTCGGGATGGCATGAGTGACACGAGAACTGGCGTTGTCCGGTGATTCTGGCGCTGTGAAACAACCGTTCGCCATAGCGAACCTGGCTTACTTCCCGGGGACCACCGAGGTCAATCCGCGCCACGGCCTTGAGCCCGGCCACGTCGATTACCGTAATCGAGTCGTCAAGCGCGTTGGCCACAAACGCGGTGCCTCCGTCTTGAGCAAACAGCACGCCCCTCGGACTGTTCGCCGTCGGGATATGCTTGACGATGAACTCGGTCGGCTTGCCCAGGTGATTGGGCAGCACATGCTCCCGTTCGTATGCCGAGGCGTCGCGGAGCAGTGAGACGAGCTTCCCTACTTCGATGACCGCCACGCGATCCGAGCCGCTGCTGGTGACGAAGGCGTACCGCCCGTCGGGGCTGATCGCCACGTCCGCCGGATCGGGGAAACCGAGATTCGGTTCATCCAGTAAGACCTGGTCCACGGTCCCGTTCCGCCACAGGATGCCTATCCCGTTCGTGATGGTCCAGCCCTGCAGCAACCGCGTCATCGGGACAAGGTTCTTGGTGCGGTTGAGCGTGAAGAGCGCGAACTCGCCGGTGGGGTGCCAGGCGATCCCCTGCATCAGGTTCGCGCCCGAGACGTCGACCCGGCGGGTCACGGCAGCCTGCTCGGCATCTATGATAGTCACCTCGGACACGGACGCGGCGCGGAACGGGACGAAGCGCGGCAGCGTGTTTGTCACCGCGATTTGCCGAGCGTCCGGGCTTAGGACCAGGGACCACGGATTGCGGCTCGTCGCCAGCCGCTTGATCTCCCGCAATGTGTCCGCGTCGATCACGGAAACGCTATCTACGGCGGTGTTGAGCACGTAAATCAACCGGCCGCTCGGAATGGCGACCACGCCGTGAGGCTCATCGCCGACCGGGACGGTCCGCAGCACACGACGGTCGCGCGTGTCGACGACAGCCAAGCTGTCGTCGAGACGATTAGTGACATAGGCCCGGGAGCCATCCGGGCTGAGCGTCACGCCCGTGGGCTGGCCGCCGGTCGAGATTTCGGCCGCGACCCGGCCAGCCGCCACGTCCACCACGATTACGGTGTTCGAAGCCTCGCAGGCCACGTACAACTCGCGGCCATCGGGCGACAAAGCCAGACCGAGCGGCGTCTTGTAGCGGAGCGTCGTACCCTTCTTGCCCGGGTTGGACGCGGGTGATTGCGTCGGATGCGCAATCACCTTCACGGCAGCCGCATAGTCAAACGTCCGGCCATGAGCGCCTTCGTGACATTGCCGGCATGTATCCCGAGTGATCCTCCGCAGGCCGGCCCGCTCTGCCGCACGCGAGTCGCGCATGACGGCCTCCGGCGAGTAGTCGCTTCCCGGACCGTGGCACGACTCACACTGGACGCCCTCTCGGCGGTCGACCGCCCGCAGGAACTGATCTGGACTCGACGCGGCGCCCGTGGTGTGACAGCGCAGACACCGGACGCTGAGTTGGGGATCACCTCCCACGCCCTCTCTCGCGGCCAACTCGTAGCCTGCCGCAGTCGCCAGCACCGCGTATGCCCGCGCGTGCCGGCTCAGCCGCCAGCGACTGAATTGATAACCTCGCTCCGGGCTGTCGTGGCACTTCGCGCAGGCCAAGACGCCCGTATAGGTGCGGGCCGCGGCGGCGATTGTCTCAAACGGATCGCTGACAGCGGATGCAAGGGTCGTCGCGAGCCGATCGTTGCTTACGGGAACGGGATGAGCCATCGCCGCAAGGCCCGCTTTCATGTCGAACACCGGCGAGCCCAGTACGGCCACGTGCGAACCCTTGACATTGTGGCACATCATGCAAGCTCGTTCGTCGGGGATCTTCAGACCGGCTGCCCTCGCCCGATCGCGATCCGCCATTATCTCGCGCGAACTGTACTCACTGCCCGGCCCGTGGCACGCCTCACATTGCACGCCGTCCTGCAGCAGGAAAGCATCTTCGCACTCCCACGCCTCGGCCGTCGCCGCCGTGGCATGACAGCCTAAGCAGACCGGCGATTCGCGCGGCTCCCCCGCAGTTCCAGTGATCGCTGCAATCTTCCTGGCCGGCGGGCCCCACAATGCCGCATAGGCGCTGGCGTGCTTGGAAGTCCGCCACAGGCTGAACTGATGCCCGGCAGTCCGGTCGGCGTGGCACCCGGCACAAGCCCGGACGCCGACGTATACCGGACGACGGTCGGGACTGTCGGGGCCGGCGGCGAAAACGTAGTTCGCCACACCGATCACGATCGCCAGAGTGCCGATTCTCGCCTCCATAGTGCGACATTCCCGGAACGCTATTTCGCCTGAATCATATCGAGAAACTGGTTGACTTTCACGTGCTCCAGCGTCGTCTTGCCGCCGCCGGGCCAGCGGACCTCAACGCGATCCGCCTGGGCAGCGCGTCCCAAGCCGAAATGGGCGCGCGAGTCGCTTTGCGACAGGTAGCCGACGGCACTGTACACCTCCTGCACCATCCGCAGTTCACCGACGGTAACCGTGACCCGGGCGCCGAGGGCGATAACGCCCGTGCGGGCCAGCCGTGGCACCACCGTCAGCCAGTTGTTGCGGCTGCCGCCTGCATTGCGCAGCAGCTTGGCCGGGCCATTCAAGTTCATGACCAAAACGTCGATATCGCCGTCGTTGTCGTAGTCACCGAAGGCGGCTCCACGACCGACGTACTTCCGCCGGAAATACGGTCCCGATTGGTCGGCCACATCGATGAACTTGCCGCGGCCGTCGTTGCGGAGCAGGACGGCCTCTTCGGGGTACTCGTGATGGGCGTCGCCGTTGGCGACAAAGATATCCAGATAGCCGTCATTGTCGTAGTCAAATAGAGCGCCTCCCCAGCCGGCGTACTGACCACAGACGACGGCCACGTTGCTCTGCGCCGTGAGGTCGGCAAACACTTTCCCTCTGTTGAGCAACAGGCAACTGTACCCCATGTCCGGAATGAATAAGTCGAGCCGACCGTCGCGATCGACGTCGCCGACCACCGGTCCCATCGACGAGGCGCCCTGCCCGCCTTCGCCGAAGGCGATGCCCCATTGCATCGCCTGATTCTCAAAGGTCCCGTTGCCGCGATTCACCCAGTAGCAGTTGGGCGTGGCGTCGTTCGTAACGAAGATGTCGATCAGGCCGTCATCGTTGAGGTCGGTGGCCACGGCGCTCATGGCCCGCCCGTCGGGAAAGTACAGCCCAACCTCGTTCGTCACGTCGGTGAACGTGCCGTCGCCGTTGTTCCGGTACAGGCGGTCCGGCTGAGCCTTGTAGCTCAGCGGGCCGGGGAAACCGGACGCCGCATAAAAGTCGCGGAACCTACCGGCGTCGTACTCGAGGTAGTTCGCCACGTACACGTCGAGGAGGCCGTCATTGTTGTAGTCCAGCCAGGCCGCCGATACGCTCCACGACGGATCGTCCAGCCCCGACCGGGTGGAGACATCGGTAAACGTTCCGTCGCCATTGTTGTGGTAAAGCGTGTTCGGGCCGTAATTGAGCACGTACAGGTCAAGGCGGCCATCGTTGTCATAGTCGGCCGCCGAGACGCCTATTCCGTAGCTCTCGCCGCCGCCCGCGCCGGCCTGCTCGGTAACGTTCGTGAACGTGCCGTCGCCGCTATTTCGGTAGAGCGCGTTGCGCAGCTTTCCGCGCAGGTCCCGGCCGAGGTTGTCGCTGACATCCCGTTGCCAACGACCGTTGACGAGGTAGATGTCGAGATATCCGTCGTTGTTGTAGTCGAAGAACGCACAGCCCGGGCCGGTGGCCTCCACGATGTTGCTGAGATTGTGGTCGCCGAAGCTGTGCTTGAAATGGACCCCCGCTTGCTCGGTAACGTCCTCGAACTTCGGCAGGGGCGGCTCTGCCGCCACAACCATCCGCAAGGCGGCACTGAGCGTGACTAAGGTGGCCAGATCCCTTGTCATCGTTGGTCCTGATTGCCGGGGATACCGTCCCACAGGGCGCCCAGATCGATCCACTCCGCGAAAGCCGTTCTCTCGTCGCTGGTCAATGGCTCTGCCCCCGCCGGCGGACAAGGCTCGGCTGTGTGCCGCAGTGTGTGGCTTGTGTCCCACGGCCGTGAGGTATTCCTGCCGTAGAGCCGCCAGATCAGCGGACTCGTCCGCGCTTCCCCAGGATGCACATACGCCCCCACACCAGGGGTGCTTTCAGCAACGCCTCTCTTCCCATGAGGAAGGGGCTGGGGCAGGGTCGAGCTCTCCGCATTTTCCCCCTCGCCATTCTCCCTTAACCGACGGGACAAGGCGTATTCACTGGAGGTTCTGGTTTCCGTAGCCAGCAGACTCACATAGGCCCGGTTGAAGCCCGCAATCATCTCGCCGCGCAAGTCGAGTGGTCCACTCTCGCCCTTGTGACAACGTACGCACTTCCTGTCGATGATCGGCTGCAAGTCGTGCCGAAAATCCACCGTACGCCGCTTCTCCGCCGGTAGTATCAGGTTCACTGCCGGTTTCTGAATCGCGAGCACCAGTTGGTTCTCGGGTGTGCGTTCCGGGTCTTCATGGCAGCCGATGCAGCCGCGAGCCTCGTGCGGCTTGACCCATATCCAACCGCAGTTGCGTAGAGCCATTCCGTTCTCGTCGACAGTTTGGAGCTGCACAGGCAAATTCGCCGACATTTGAATGTGAAATGAACCGTCTTCTTCGACTGCGAAGTCGCCGACGATGCGCCGCTGAACGAGCGTGGGGAAGCCGCTGCGCATGGAGCCCGTGCCGCTGACGCCGATTCGCGGTCCCTCTGGCAGATACGCGGATGCGCCGCCGGCGCGCAGAGGAACGCCTTCCAGGACGCGTAGACGTCGGATCAAGCCGGGGCTCATGTACGGCTGAATGCCTGGATCGGTAAGGTAGGCGTTGAGGCAGTAGAGCTTCCCGGTCGTTTCCTGTTCGTTCACCGAGCTGGAGCGTCCGTCCGGCTGTCGGCGGGCGACGAGCGCGCGGGCGTGCAGATCGTGCCGGCCCGGGTCGTCGAAGACCGGCTCGCTGTCACCGGTTCGAGGATCGAGTCGGTAGAGGCCATGCGTCGTGCTTCCGCCGGCCGAACGACGGGACACCAGCACCCTACCATCGGGCAGCGGCGATGGCGAATGGTATAAGAACTGCTCATCGTGCGTGATCGCACGGTAGGAGTGGAAGTTGCGTCGCGTGGTCACACAAGCCGGTTGTCCGGCCCCGTCCCAAGCAACCTCGTCGGCCTCGACGAACACGACCAGCCCGTCGGCGGTCACGCATGGCATGTGCTTGATCCGCCGGCCCTGGTCACCACAGTATAACGCGTAGTCCGTGCCGTCCTGGTTTACGCCGAACAGGGCGACCCGCCCCCCGAAGCCGCGCTGAGGGTCCATTCGTTGCCAACTGGCGAACAGTATCCGCCCATCGTCCATCAAGAACGGGTCGAGGTCGTCGTTGAGGTTGAACGTGAGCCGATGCAGGCTGCTGCCGTCGAGCCTGCAGCTATACAGGCTCGTGGCGACGCCGCCGCCGTACTCGTTGAGCGTCGCCCCGGCGTCGCTGACGAACATGATTTGGTACGAAGGCTCCGTGGACGCCAGAGTGTACAATGTGGCCAGGTACGCCGGACTGCGGCAGTTGCCGGCCTCGCGCGTGATTTGCCGTACGCCGGAGCCGTCCGCGTGCATTTCCCAGATATTCCATGCCTCATCCGCGTTTCGCTTTGCGGCAAACACGATGCGCTGCCCGTCGAAGGACACGTCGGCCCCGCATGCGCTGTCGAAGCCCTCCGTGAGTACGCCCAGCCGCCCGTCCGGGTCCAAACGCACGATCTGGCCGCCGGCGCCATAATCACAGCGCGGCGTGCCGCCGGAATGATTAGACCGCTTCTCCAATTCCTGCTGACGCGGAAGCTGGGTGAAGATGACCGGCAGGTCAATCGCCGCAGACCAAGCCGGCTCCGTGCTGAGCGCGTGAATGGCTAAGAACAAAAGACACGTGACGAACCGGTCGCATCGCGAGTGACCCAGGTCTCCCAATGTCATTGCGAGCGCAGTGAGGCGTCTTGGGGCGATCGGCCGGTATGGCCGGCCTCCTCGCCCGATTCGCTCCCTCGGAATATCGTTGCCCAGCGTCATCACCGATGCTCGTTCGTCGTGTCCAACACATTCTGCCGCGGGCGCAGCAGTCCGACAGTCGATTTCGCGGGCCGCGTGTTGCAAGTCCGGAGATACTCCTGATGTTCGGTATCATCGGGGTAATGCTCGTCAGAGCGATATGGGTACGCGCTCATCCCATGGAACGGAAGCGGCGTCACCGACTCCGAGAACTTGGTATTCAGGTCCCCGTCCTTTACCCAGCCGTTGGCATAAAAGACAAAATCCCGCTGCCAGCCGCTCTCCAGACCGGGCAAGTCGTGTCCGTCGAAACGCAGTGCGAGCTCATCACCCGGCCCGAATATAGCGTACATGTCGTCCGGGTGGAGCAACAACGACGTCACGTCGCCATAGCGCGTATACATCCCGTCCGGTGGGTCCCACGAGCCCATCGGCGCGACATCGGCGTAGTCGAAACCCTCGTAGCCCAGCCCATCGCGCGTCATTCGCGAGAAGCCGCGGAAATGCAGATTGGCGCTTGCCACCGGCAGTTCCGTCTGCCGGCAACGGGCAGCCTCGTCGCGCGTCGCCACAAAGATGCGGTCGAAGTAAACGCACATGTTGGTCGCAAGCCGCACGTGGTAGTCGCGGCACGGGAACCGCCCGGTCAGGTCCACCGGCACGACCATGCCTTTGCTCGTCGGTAAACCCACCCACTCGACGGCGGTGTGCCACGCGCCTGCTTCGTCGCGCACCTCAAGCGTCAGCGGCGTCACCTTGAACCGCGGATCCTGGCTGATTGCCATGGTCACGCTGGCGTCCGTCCAGTAAATCCAACCGTCCAGGAAGAGCAGGATCTGCCGGGCGTCGGACAAATCGCCCAGATCGAGCGTCAGTGCGTGCGGCTGGGCCAGTCCGTCATATTGCGTCAAACCAAACGTCGGATAGCGCCCATCGTGCGCCGCAACGAGGTCCAACACGTCGCGCCCGCGGTCGTCGACTGCCGAGACCGGCGGCCGCCCGTCGGCTACCGCAAAGAACCTGTCCTCCGGAAACGGGGGCGGGGCGAACATCTCGTTGGGCAATACCTCGAGTTGGGCGGGATGGTCCACGACGCGCAGCGTGATCTGGTCCGCGTAGGTGATCTCCCGTAACTCCTCCGTCAGCCGCAACTCGTACACCCCATCGCGCGGCACAAGTTGATCCGCGCGAATCTTCGTCAGTTCCGTGCTGTCCACGGGATAGTAAACATCCGGGCCGATGGGGGCGCCTAGCGGTCCGATCCCCAGAATCTCGTTTACCAGCTCGAAGTTCTTGCCGTTGTATGCATATAGGAACGCGCACGAAGCGGACGTCTTAACCGATTCCTCCACCGTAAGGAGTTGATTTACGGGAGGTTGGATTGCGTTTTGGGCAATACCATTCGGCCACGTCACGCGAACGACATCCACAGTCGTCAACTGGCCAAGCCCGAAGTGCACCGGCTCATGAAAATAGGTCCGCTTCTCATAGTGCCCGCCGGCGGACACCTCCACAGTAGCGCCATAGCCGCCGCGGTTTACCTTTTTGCCCACCAGTCGCACATCAATCCAATGCCGCTGCTGCCCGCCGTCGTTGCGTAGAAACACCGGGCCGCGATCGCGCGTCTGCAAGGTGATGTCTTCGTCGCCGTCACTATCCGAATCCCCAATGGCGAACCCCGCCACATCCACCCGAATATCAGCCAACCCTGCGGCGGCGGAAACGTCGCGAAACTCGCCCGGGCCGGTTCCAGCCAATAAGCCCAGCGCGCGGCCGGCGGCGGCGCTCAGCAACAGATCACTCCAGCCGTCGTTGTTGTAATCTAAAACACCGATTCGACCGACGCCGGTCGCCGCCAGCGCCTGGGGAAGCTCGATCGGTTTGCCGGTGAAGCTTGCATGTCCATCGTTGGCGTACAGCAGCAAGGTCTTGCCGGTCGCGATGATCAGCTCGCTCTGCCCGTCATGATTGAAGTCGCCCTCCGTGACCGCCACTGCCCCGCCTGCTATGGACGGCGAAAACACGCCGCCCGGCTTGAACCGTCCGAGGCGGGCGTTGAGAAACAGACGCGGCGGAGTGTTTGCATTCACATAGAACAGATCGATGTCCGTATCCCCGTCGAAATCCGCGTACACTGCGCTGCGGCCCTGGGCCAGTTCGACCAGCAAGCCCGCCTCATCCGTCTGATCCGAAAAAGTGCCATTGCCGTTGTTTCGCAGCAAAGTGTTTGTCTCACCCGGAAAATCGGCGGGCATTGCGAATTGATCCTCTGTCGGCGGTTCGGACAGGTCCACGTCGTTGACCACAAACAGATCGAGGTCATTGTCATGGTCATAGTCGAAGAACACCGCGTCGCGCCCGAAGCGCGGTTCATTTGTGCGGCTTGCCTCGGACACGTCCTCGAACGTCCCGTTGCCTTTGTTTCGATACAGCACGTTCGGGCCGTATTTCACCACGTAAAGATCGGCCCGCCCATCGTTGTCATAATCGCCGAAGATCGCGGCCAGACCGAGACCGCCGCCGCCCACGCCCGCAGTCTCCGTTACGTCCGCGAACTTCCCCTCGCCTTCATTGTGCCAAAGCCGGTTGCCCGCAACCGTCGGGTCGGCGTCGCAGCCGACCACAAAGATGTCCAGCCTGCCGTCGCCGTCGTAGTCGGCCAGGGCGACTGACCCGCCGACCGTCGGCACGTACCGTGCTCGTACCTCCTCCGCATTGTAGCTCGCGCGACTAAATCGCTCGGGCAGGGGCGCGTGCGGCCTCGGCGACCTGACGGAGCGCGAAAGCCCGGCGCTCTCCGTGGCATCGCTGAAATGAACCTTGTCATCGGAATGCGCCGTCAACTCTCCGCTCAACGCCGCGGGCGTCAAGATACGTGTGTATGGGCTGCGCTCAAGCGCCTCAATAGTTTTCTCCGATTCGTCCACGGTGGCTTTCACACGTTCATAGCTTTCGGCGTGCCGCGCTGCATTTTCCACATCGCCGACGCGCTTATACAGGGTAATCAACTGATAATGTGTGCTCGGATGGTCGGGGTTAAGTTCGGATGCTTTCTGGAAAACCTCGATTGCGTCTGTAAACTGTTGCATCGACTTGTAACAGACACCGAGATTGTAATATGCTCCGTGGCATTTGGGATCGCGGCGAATTACCTCACGCAACGCCTCGACCGCCTCGGGCAGTCGTGCTTCGCGCTTGTGAATGATCCCCCGTACGTAGTACAGGCCCAGGAGATTGGGATCGAGCGTCTGGGCTTTGTCCAAGGCCTCCAACGCTTCCTTGTACTTTTGGGCCCGCATGAGTACGAGGCCCAGATTGAAGTGGTCCGGCGCCGAGTCGGGCGACAACTCAATGCACCGGCGAAACTCCTCCTCCGCCCGAGCAAAGTCGTCGTTCTCGTAGTATGCTTTCCCGATAAGACGCCGGCTGTTCAGCTCGCCGGCCTGCGCGCCCTCCGGCGCCGCGCAAACACCCGGCGCCGCTACGAGCACGGCCATGACCGCTACCGCCAGGTAGGACCTTCCGCCGCGCTCCACCGCCACGACCTCCATTACGGGCGCCGGCCGAAAAACCATATCCGCCAAAGACGGCCGCCGGGCCGTCACTCTACCCACACCTTGGCCAGATCGGTGTCTACCGGATCTTCAAGACCGCGCAGCTTCTCAACGAACTCGATCAGCTCGTCCGTCGACCTACCTATTAGCTCCAGCCGCTGTTTCAAATCCGGCGAGTTGGGGTATTCCCTGAGCCCCTCCTCCCACACCTTGCGCGCTTTCGTCAGACTCTCTTCCAGGCCCACATCGCGGTTTTTGATATGCGCGTCGCCCAACCCGACGTAGGCAAAGGCAAAGTATTCACGCTGCTTCTCCGGCGGCAGGGTCTTCTGCATGGCGATCAGCCCGGTAAAATCGACAATCGCAAGCGGCGCATGTCCCAGCTTGCGCGGCCAATGGAGGTGGTTCATCCCGCGTACGAACTTGGCCGCCCAACAGGTGGGATCTATTCCTAGAATAATGTCAAGTTGTGCCAGCGACTTGTTGGAAAGCTTGCCCTGACTGACGACGCCCAACTTGGGATAGGGCATTTTGTCCACGTAGGCCAGCGAGCGGTTGAGCCGGGGCATCACCGCCTGTGCATGGGCCTCGCTCAGATCCTCAAAGAACCGTATCGACCGGTCGAAGTAGGCAAGGCCGTAGCGGCGGATCAGGGTCCGGTACGTATTCGAATAGGACAATGCGTCCGGATCGAGGGAAATGGCCTTCTCAAGCTCGCTTAGCGCCGCCGTTCGACGGCCGCGGCTGTCCAGGACCATCGCAAACTCATATCGGGTGCGCCCGTCTTGCGGGTTCTTCTCCACCGCCTGTTTGAACTTCAGGTAATCCCTCTTGAATTCTCCCAACTCATTCCAGTCCAGCGGAGGGTCTTTCTCGGCGGTGGCCCCCCCGGCGGCCTGCCGCTTCTCGCGCTCAACCTCCTTTCGCCGCAATTCGATCTGCGTTTCTTTCCAGCGCTTCCGCTCCTCCAGGAACGCAGTCGGCGTGTTCTCCGTGTACTTTAGAAGTTGGTTCGGCCTGATACCATCAAATCGCTCGACGTAGCCCGTCGGCCAACGAATCTCAATGTAATCAATGCTTTTCTGCGTCCCAAGCCCGAAGTGCATTCGATACGGGCATTGGCCATGGTCGCCATTTCCCCCATCCATTTCGCGGATTTGGGAGAGGCTCCCGGCGACAACCTTCACCCTGGCGCCGGTGGCATTGCGGTTGCAGTGGATCCCAGTAAGCTCGACCTGCAACCAACTGTTCTTGTTGCCGATGTCGTTGCGGTATAGCACGCCGTCCTGGCCCTGATTCGAGATATAGACATCGAGGTCGCCGTCGTTATCGAAGTCCGCGATGGCCAATCCTCGACCGTCGTGCTTGTCGGCCAGACCCAGGCTCTCGGCAGCCTCCTTGAAAGTCTCGTTGCCCCCGTTGTGGAAAACCCGCTTCTGCTCGTACCCGGCAAACGTGGAGTTGCCCATTTCCGGCCAGTTGTGGGCATCGATCGGATCGAAGCCGGGTTTAGTTACGGTTTTGGCAAGCTTGGCGAAGTACTCGTCTTTGGGGTCCCCGGAGATGTAGCCATTGGCCACCATGATGTCCAGGTAACCATCGTTGTCGTAATCCCAGAAACGTCCGGCCCATGCCCAGCCGGCGTCGTACACATTGGCCTCGAACGAAACGTCCCGGAACGTCCCATCACCCATATTGCGGTAGAGCTGGTTGCCTTCCTTTACATATTCCTTGGTGTAAATGTTGGTGATATAGAGATCAAGCCAGCCGTCGTTGTTATAGTCCCCCAAATCAATGTTCATGCCCTTGTTCGTGTCCCACCCGATGGCAGTGTCGGTGACATTGCTGAACGTGCCATCGCCGTTGTTGCGAAACACGCGGTCTTGGCCGAAGTCGTTGGCGCAAAACAGGTCCATATCGCCATCGTTGTCGTAGTCAGCGGCGCCGACGTCCAGCGTCCAGCCGGGGTCGTCCGCGCCGGCCTCCGCACTCACATCGGTGAAAGTGCCGTCGCCATTGTTGCGGTACAGCATGTTGGGCCCGCCGTCCCGGGCAGTCTCGAAGTCCTCGTGCATCTGTCGGGTGTCTTCCACGTGAAAGAGATCTACGGGGCGAAAATAGTTGCCAATATACAGGTCCAGGTATGAGTCATCGTTGTAGTCGAACCAGATCGCCGCATTGCCATTGCCCCTGTACCCGACGCCCGCCTTGTCGGTAACATCGCTGAATGTGCCGTCACCGTTGTCGTGATACAGGATATTCCGGCCCCATTTGACAATATAGAGATCAAGATGGCCGTCATTGTCATAATCACCCCACACGGCATCCATGCTGACGCCGTTCTCATCGTTAGCCCGCGCCACACCCGCCTTCTCGGCCACGTCGGTGAAAGTGCCGTTCCCGTTATTGCGAAACAGCTTGTTCGGCGTGCCGACGCCCGAGTTCGTGACATAAAGGTCGATCCACCCGTCATTGTCATAGTCAACGGCCGCCGCGCTCGCGCCCACCGACGCCATCCACGGCATGATGTTGCCCAGCTTTTGATCGAGAACGGGCTTGTGGTGTCGGTGGCGGACGCCCGCCTGATCGGTGATATCCACAAAGGGCTTGCTGGTCGGGCGAGACTCGGGCGAGGTAACGACGGAACGCGCCGGATCGACGGTGTCCACAGTGGGTTGGCTGGGTGGGCGCGTCTCCGGTCCAGGCAGCGCCTGGCTGAAGACCGCGCTGCAAAGCAGAGCAAACAGAGCACAGGGCTGCAATAGGCGGCCGGCTGACAGCCGAACTGTTCTCATGCTGTCTTCCCACTCATGCGAGAGCCGCTGAGGCCGTGCCTTTCAACGCCCCCTTGGACGCGGGATGCGACGGTCCATAGCATATCGGGCCGTACGCTGACCGTCAAGCGAATGTCCGCCCTCTTGGAGAGGTTTCGCGCCAACGGCGACGCGGCGGTGGGAGATTGCAGTCCGTGCTTCGCGCCTGCCAAGGGGATGCCGAACGGCTATCTCTTGTGCGCGGGTATTTCGAGTTCATCACCTCTCACCACGTTTCCGTGTTGTGCATCTCCGCTGTAATTAGCCTCACCTTCGTCCCCTTCATCCTTACTCTCACCCGCGACACGAGCCCGGATGCCTTCATTCCGCCGGGGCACCCGGCCATGGCGCTTAAGCGGCAAGCGGAAGAGTCCTTCGGCGTTACCGAGCCGATCGCCGTCGGAATCATTCGAGACCAGCCCGGCGGAGTCTTCCGTCCGGGCACCCTGCGACTGATTCGCACTCTCACGCAAGCCATTCAGCAGCTGCCTGATGTTGCTTCCAACGACGTCCTCAGCCTGGCCACGGAATACGGGGTCTACTTTGATGACAACCGTGAGCCGGGCTTCGACCGCCTGCTGAAAGAGATCCCAGACACGCCTGCCGGACTGGAAGCCCTGAAGGCCGACGTTCTCGGCTACAAGTTGTATCGGGGCACGTTGGTCGCCGCAGACGGCTCGGCGGCCTGCGTTGTCATTCGTTTGCGTGACGAAAAGAAGGCCGATGAGGTCAGCCGGGCGGTGGCCGAACTGCTGCGCGAGACGCGCATCACCGATGAGCGACTCGTCGTCGCCGGCGAGCCCGTCGTGCGCGCCCTGATGGGGCGGGCTGTCTCTGACGACGCACTTCGTATGAACTTTGTCTGCCCGGTGGCCATAGCGATCCTGATCATCCTAGCCTACCGCACGGTGCGGGCGACCGTCCTTACGCTCGCTGCGGTCGGCGGCGCCTCGGCCGTCGCCCTCGGGACGATGAGCGTGTTCCACGTCCCGGTCTACATTGTCACCAACGGTATCTTCGTCGTGATTATGGCCTTGGCGGTGGACAACTCTTTCCACCTCGTCGGCCAGTACTACGAGGAGCAACTCGACCTCCGCGGGCGCAGCAAGCAGGAGATTACCGTTGACGCCTGCATGCTCTTGTGGTTTCCCGTCGTCATCACCTCGTTCACGGACCTGGCCGGTTTCTTGGGTCTTTACACAGGCGGGCTGATGCCGCCGATCAGGTACTTCGGCCTGTTCACCTGCGTCGGCGTGCTCGGCGCGCTGTTTTACTGGGGAACCGTCGTCCCGGCGGGCCTGATGTTGCGGCCGCTACGCATGAGTCCGGTCTTCTTAAAGCGCCGCGGCGCCGCACATCAAAAAAGCGCGGATTGGGTCGGCGCGGCGTTGGGCGCTTGCGGTGAGTTCGTCGTTCGCCGCTCGCGTTTGGTGTTGGCGATTGCAACCGCTGTATTGGCCGTGTCCGGCTGGGGGGCTTCCAAGCTCGTCATCAACGATGCGCGCATCCTGGCCTTCAAAGATAATCACCCCCTGGTGCAGGCCAGCCGTACTCTCAACCAGCGGTTCGATGGCACGACGCATCTGAACATCCTAGTCTCGGCCGTTGAGACGGGCGCCTTGCTCCGCCCCGAGGTGCTCCGCCGGATCAGCGACCTCGAAGCGTTCACCGAGACCTTGCCTCGCGTAGGCGGCACCCATTCCGTCGCCGGTTGGGTCAAACGCGCCCATCAGAAGATGCACGACGAGGATCCGGCTTTCTACGCGATTCCCGAGGATCCCGAGGACACACGCTACTACCTCGACGTACTCGGCGGCGTGACCTCCCCGATGGCGCGCTCGCTGCGCGAAGTCGTCGACCCGACCTACACGTACGCCAATCTGATCGTCCGCATGCGCAGCAGCGAATACATCCACGAGCGCGCGGTGATCCAGCCCTTGCAGGCCTATCTTGACCGGAACTTCGCCGACGGTCCGTTGCGCGCCCAACTGGCCGGACGGGCCAACCTCGACTATCACTGGCTTTCTCTGATCGGCGCAAGCCACGCTCGCAGCGTGCTGCCCTCGCTGGCATGCGTCCTGCTCCTTACGGGCTTGATGTTCCGCTCGTTCGTCGCTGGGGTGCTGTGTACGGTTACGGCTAGTATGGCCGTCGTGATTATTTACGCTTTGATGGGCTTCGCCGGCATTCCCTTGGGTGTCGGTTCATCGATGTTCGCGAGCATCGCGATCGGATCCGGCGTGAACTTCCCGGTTCACATTCTGGACCGCTTCCGTCACGGTCTGCGAGCAACGGAGGCTGCCCCCATCCTGGTCTTCCGGGACGCTCTCGCCTCCTCCGGGCGACCGCTGTTTTTCACCGCTTTGGTGATCGGCGCCGGGTTCCTCCTCTTGTGCGTTTCCGAGTTCCGGACGCTCATTGAGTTCGGCCTGCTTATTGGTACGGCGATGCTCGTCAGTTTTGTGGCTAGCATGACACTGTTGCCCGCCCTGGTCGCCGTCATCAAGCCAGCCTTCGTCTGGCGTCAGACGCAGAAGACCTGATCTGTTCGTCGGTCCAATGCATGGGTCTGGCGTGTCGGCAGCTCGGAGACGGGTGGAAGACTCGTGTAAACGAAGCCTTATAGTACTACTACGCTGAGTTCGTCCCGAGTCGCTGGAGAGGTCGTGGCGATTCAGGCCGCTTTAGCGGCCTTCCGCCGCCGAAGGCGGCGCCTCAGGCCAGCCGTTTACGGCTGGTAACGCGACCGACCGCAAACCCGTCCCTCAGCCCGTTTTAACGGGCTTTCCTTCAAGCCGCGCGATGCGAATCTAGCGTTGTAGTATTAGATTCCCTCGCGTTGCGAGCTCCATCATCATCCCGAGGTAGCCGGCTAGCCAAACAACGTGCCTCAGATTGCGGAAGAAACGGCCCGAGGTTACGCTTTGGGGACCCAATGGGATCAGCCTGGGCACGAACAAAGAAGCCGCGATCACCGATCGGCACGTCCCCCGGGGCGGCCTCAGCCCTCGTACGAAGCGACAGCGGGTATCCGGCGAGTATATCCGGCGATTGACCAACACCAGGCATGACGAACGCCGTTGCACATTTCCGGTATCGGGTGGGCTATGAGCGCTTACCCGCGCTGATCGCGGTGTTGAGCGTGGCCGCCAACACCATCGCCGCTGGACCACCTCCCAATAGTGTCGCCGCTGAACCGCCCATAACGTTCACCGACGTCACCACCACTGCTGGGATCGACTTCGTCGAGACCATCGGCGACGACGAAATGAGTAACATCGTCGAGTCCACGGGCGCTGGGTGTGCGTTTCTCGACTATGACGGCGATGGCTGGATGGACA
>JAZDHF010000021.1:0-11984 GCA_043806315.1 Planctomycetota bacterium
CGCCCGGACGGGGTCATCGTGATGGACATCCTCCAGCGGCGCCGCATCCCCGACATCCCGTTGGGCCAAACGGAAGGTGTGTTGAATGATCCGATCGGCATGGAGGGCTTCCGGCGATGGGCACTGTCCCACCATACTTCATGGGGTGCGCAACCAAAGAAGTCGAAGGCCTCGACCATGCCCCCAAGGATGGCCTCGGTGCGCTCCGTGGGCGTGGCCAGGGCGAAAGGACAGTTCGAGTACGACCACGCGGCTACGAAGAACACCTTCCCGCAGAGGTTGCAACGCAGCTTCTGCAGTTCGTATACCTTGGCCCGCACCGGAGCCTGACCCGTGATCCGCACCAGCACCCCGGGTTGGGCCACCTCGTACACTTTGCCCTTCTGGCACTCCGGGCACGGATCGCCGGACTTCAGGGACTCGTGCGCTACCGGGATCTTCACGGCCCCCTCATAGGCCTCAGCCGCTCCATCTTCGGAATGGCCGGAAGCGTCGTGATCGCCGCCGAGTGCAGCCCCACGACCCGCCGATCATCTTTACGGATCAGAAACACCGGGCTGAGATACCGGAACCGATCCTCGCGGATCAGTTGCTTGCCCACGTCGCTCCACTTGATCAGCGCGTACAACGCGCGGTTCGCCTCCGGAAGCACCTCCTCAATCCACCCGATCGCCCCCCGCGATCCCGTCGCCGGCTGACGTTCGGGCAGGGATTCGTGTTCGATGTCGATGGGCAGGCTCTCCCCGCGTTCCGCGAAGGTCCGCAGGATTTCGCGCACGCCCTCATCGTCCACGATGAAGTCCCCGTTGGTCGATTCCACCTTGCCCCAGGGCGACAGCTTCACCTGCTTGAGTCCATCGCCCACTTCCGGCGTGCCAAGCGATTGACACTCCAAGGCCCGGTCTTGTACTCGCTCATTCATGTTCGATCTCCGTCCCCTCGTGCCTTCCATCGTCACCCTCTCCCGCGACCGGGCGGGTCCGGGGAAAGGATCAAAGCCCGGACCCGCCACTGCCCGCCGTGGAGAGAAAGAATCCGTTACCCATTCACTCGCCTCCCCGCCCGGCCGGCGGGTTGGGGTGCAACCCGCCGACCGAACTGGTCAAGGAGAAACTTGGACCATTTCACTCCCGCGGACCGTGGGCGACGGCGCCCGTCGGCGGCTCGGACTATCTCGACCGTGCCATGATCGTGTCACTTGCAGGGATTACGCGAAGACGTTGGGAATCGCGTACTGCCACATCCCGTAGGTCAGGCGATATCGCGCCCGGACGCCGTAGAGGTACTTCTCGCGGCGGAAGCCTTCGTCGCTTTGGTTTTCCAAGGCCGTGAACTCCACCGGGCTACGATCCTGGAATACGAAGGGACGGACCACGCCGTCGGTCTTGAGCAGATACCACGTCGTGGCCGTGGTGACCCACGGGAAGGCGATCACGCGGGCGATCCCCTGCATGACGTTGGTGGTCTGACTGATGACGCTGGCGTTGATCGCTTCGCTGGCGGTGAACAGCATCGTCGGCGGGACGACGCAGACCAGGCCGGCGGAGCCGATGGAGGCTGGGGGCGTGCCACAGCTTTGGCATCGCGGGCATGTTCCACGTGGAACACGATTTGTGGGGCGGGCGCGCGGAGGCGGCGCGGCGGGGCTACATCCACCAAGATAACTTGGCGGGTGATCGGTGGGAGGACGGTCGCGGAGCGATCGGGGGGATTGTCGATTTGCGATTGGCGATTGTCGACTGAAGGACTGGACGAGAGGGAGTTACGAGTTACGAGACGCGCGTAGAGGTGAGAGCCCCGGCGCGGTGGGACGAGGGGGCCGGTTCAGCCCGGGACGGCATACGGCTTCCCGTTCTCTAACGGTCGCAGCGATCGGGCAAAGAAAATATGTGACTGTCCGTCGGGCCTCGGGCCTCGGGCCTCGGGCCAGAAACTAGAGACTGGAAACCAGAAACTAGACGAGCCGGAAACAGGCGGTGGGACGAGGGGGGCGGTTCAGTCCGGGACGGGATACGGCTTCCCGTTCTCTAACGGTCGCAGCGATCGGGCGGAGAAAATAGGTGACTGTCCCTCGGGCGTCCCTCGGGCCTCGGGCTCACTGTTGTTCGTTTGGATTCGACGCGACCGGCAGTCCTTGCTGCACTCTCACCTAGGAAGCGCCGCAGGCGACGCTTGAGAACCTCAAGCTTGTCGCATTTTGTCTGGCACTCCCAGATGGTGAGTATCTGCCAGCCCTGGCGCCGGAGTTTACGGTGGTTTCGCCGGTCGCGCGCGGCGTTACGTTGACGTTTGGCGTTCCAGTAGGCGGCGTTTTTGACCGGCGGGGTGCGCCTGCGCTGACAGGTATGCATGTGCCAGAAACAGCCGTGAACGTTGATAATTTTGCGAAGCCTCGGCAGAACGATGTCCGGTGTCCCGGGCAGGTCTCGGCGATGCAATCGGAAGCGACATCCGAGCTGATGCACTAATCGGCGAACGATTCTTTCGGGGGTCGTGTCGCGCGACTTGACCGCGGCCATGATGCGCGAACGCTCGGCTCTATTGTTCGTCGCAACGCCGGGTCGAGGTTCCTCTGTACCTCGAAAGCCAAGTGGTACCTGCATGACAACCGGGCTGGCGCTGCTTCGCAGGGCATAGGATGGATAGGCTGCGGCTGTCGCGGCGGGTTCGAGTTGGTTAATCGATCGTGAGTCCCTGAATCGCTATGTCAGGAGTCGTGTGCACCAGTCGCGCGTAGCGTTGTAGCAGGTCCATGCGTGCATCGGCGTGTCGCTTGTTCATGTCAATGGTTGTGAAAAGAATGCGCAGATCGACGTAGCGGTCGATCGAGTAGACGTCCGCGCGACAGCGGGGAAGAATGGCCTGGACGGCGTGTCGCACCACCAGTTCCGCCCACGGTGGGGCGAGCACATCGATGTCCTGTCCGTGACGCGTTGAATCTGCAAGCTCCGTGAGCGCCGCGTCGTCCACGCGGGGGAGAACGTAGAACACCCAGTCGTTGAGTCGCCATCCCCTCGGGTGCGGAATTAAGGGCTCTTGCTCATCGTGGGCGGTCCATCGCGGGCCAGCCAGCATGAACTCGAGTGACGCTCGGGTCATCGCGTGGGCGGCCTGGAAGTATTGATGGACCGCATCCGCCTGCCGGAGCAGGTGCTCGACGGCGTATCGAGTACTGCACGACGACCATCCCGGCGGGAAAGTAAGCATAGCAGGCACCCTCAGACCGTACCTAAGTTGGGTACATCGTAGCACGTCCCGAAAATAGGTGCAATGAGAAAATCGACTCACACGGCGGAGTACGGCGCCTTGCGATCGGAGCTTCGAGTCGCAAGGACGGCGGCTGGGCTGTCGCAACGGCAACTCGCGGGGCGTCTCATGGTGCCGCACAGTTGGGTGGAGAAGGTCGAGAACGGCGAACGCCGAATCGACGTGATCGAGTGCGGTTGGTTCCTCGCTGCGTGCGGGGTGGACTCTCTTGCGGTGTTGAAGCGAGTGATGCAGCGGGTGCCCGGATCGCGTCGGCGCGCGTCGAAGGGGAAGCGATGAAAATGTCGCCTGCTGCCGAGGATGATCGCCGTAAGCTCCTGGCGGCCGCGTTCCAGATGCCGTCCGTACAGACGATGCTATCGCGAAAGTCGAGTATTACGAATGCGTTCGTCAGTGCGCTTGTCCCGGTCAATCCCCCAAGTCTGGAGGAAATCGACGAGGCACTTCGGATACTCGGGATGGAGGCCGGAGACGTGCGCTGCGCCTACTGCGGCGACAAGGCAAGCGAATGGGATCACCTTCGCCCTTTGGTGTTGAAACGCCGTCCGACCGGTTATATCTCCGAAATTGCGAACCTCGTTCCGGCCTGTGGTAAGTGCAATCAGAGCAAGGGCAACTCGGCGTGGCGCGAGTGGATGTTGAGTACCTCCGCTCCGCTGTCACCCACAATGAGGGGCTTGGAGCGCGTAGCGGATCGAATTGCCCGGTTGGAGGCGTACGAGCAATGGCGAGCCCCCACGCGAGTGGATTTTGAGTCAGTCCTTGGGTGCGACGGGTGGAAGCATTACTGGTCGTTGTACGAAGGCGTAATCGACCAACTGCGCCAATGCCAACAGGTCGCCGACATTCTCCGCGTGAAAATCGGAGACTCGCTTCAGAAACCTAAGCCACCCGTTGACTGAGATGCGAAGGCGCAAGCCTCCGGCGATACTCGGTTCGCAACTCGGCCATGCTTCTGCCATACCTGACGCGTCGGAAAGCGGTCGCATAGCGGTAGGTCTTTTCTCCGATCATCATCCTGGCCGCCTTCAAGTGGCGCTCGCTCAACTGGTTGAAGAAGTATTCCGAGCGCCGCTTGTCCCACCAATGAGGGTCGTCGTCGGGCAGGTCCTCAACGATGTCGTTCAGGGCGAGGCGAGGCTTGGGCAATCTCGGAAGCCCGCGGATGTCCCAGCGGACGTTGGGGTGGGCGTTAATGAAGACGCAAAGAGGATCAGGACGCGTGTCGCTCTCCATGGCGAAGGGGTTGGGCGAACCGCCTGCATTTACCGTCTTAGCAACCACGAACAGACGTACCCGGCTTTGCGGCACCCAATGGAGGGCGTTCAGGATAAATGCATCGACGGTGTAGCCGAGTCCGTTGAGTGCCAGTAAGGCGGTCTCGAAGTCCTTGCCGCGGTGCGCTTGGAGGAACCCGAGGACGTTTTCGAGCATCACCAATGGCGGGCGGCGCTGGCCCATGCCCTTTAGGATTTGGATCAGACCCCAGAACGCGGATGACTCCTTGCCGTTCAAGCCTGTCCAACTTCCCGCGATGGAAAGGTCGTTGCAGGGGAACGACGCCGTGAACAACTCACAGTCAGGGATGTCGGCGGGTGCGAGCTTGTGAATGTCGCCAAGTTTGAAGTGGTCCGCGATGAAGTTCTCGCGGTATATCTCCGCCTTGTCGGGATCGATGTCGTTGGCAAACAATACGCGCCATCCTTGTTGTTCGAGCCCAGGCGGACCAGCCCAATGCCCGCGAAGAACTCCGCGGCGGTAAACTCCTTGGGTCGCGGACGCTCGTTGAACAGGGGGAGCGACGGGTGACGCGCTGTGGGTCGCCCGGAACACGGATACAGTCGATACCGCCTCGAAGCGAGTTTCTCGAGAGTGAGCACGTCTCCCGGCTTGATGTCGTGGTATTGGAAGAAGCGGCGGGGCCACGAGCGACCGCGGAAGTGGCGGCGGGCTTTGCCGGTGCCGGCGTCGGTTCCAATGTCGGTCTCGACTGTCGTGTTCAACCCGTCGAGGTGAATCTGAATGGGCTTGCTGTGTCCGTTGGCGGACCTCCGCGACGAACCGATGCAGTCGGGCGGAAAGAAATCGTAATGCCCTGCGATGGGGATGGTCCTGTTCTTGAGGTTGCCCGCGGTGATACGGATCAACCGCTTTCTGTCCGCGACCGTTCCGCTCAGGGTAGCTCACCTCCTTGCTCGCAAAGCACCGCGCGACGTACTCTAGCAGACGTCGGGCTTTGTGCAACGAAGCAACTCAGCGATGTCGCAGGATGGAAGGTTGGGCTGTCAAAAAACTTTCTTCCCGACCATGACTTGGCTTGACTCCACGGGGAGCCGCGGGGTATACTGTACTAGTGATCTAGTACACTGATACGATGGGAGACGGCGTGGCCGTGAGCATCAACCCGCAAAGCCCGGTGCCGGTTTACCGTCAGATCGCGGATTACATCCGCCGGGCGGTGGCGGCCGGGGTGTACCGACCGGGCGAGGCGATCCCCTCCGTTCGGGGGCTGGCCTTGGACCTGACGGTCAATCCCAACACCGTCCAACGCGCCTTCGAGGAGTTGGAGCGGGAGGGGTTGGTCGAGGTGCGGAAGGGGTTGGGCATGTTCGTGGCCAAGAACGGGCTGGTCTCGGCGCAGGCGCAGTCCGAACAAGCGATGCAAGCGGCGTTCGTCCAGGCGATCCGCGGCGGGCGGGCGGCGCGAATCCCGTCCAAACGCATCCGCTCGGCCTTCGACGAGGCCTGGCGAGATACGGAGTCGCACGGTTAGGAGCAACCTATGTCCACGGCAGCACCGGCATTCGCTATCGAGACGGCGGGTTTGACCAAACGATACGGCCCGAAGGAAGCGGTCAGCGATCTGACCTTGCGAATCCCGCGCGGGAGCGCGTTCGGGTTCATCGGCCCCAACGGGGCGGGCAAGAGCACGACCATCAAAATGCTCATGGGCATGGCTCGCCCGTCAGCGGGCGAGGCCCGCGTGCTCGGGTTAGACGCGGTTCACGACAGCGTCGCCGTCAAGCAGCGCGTCGGCTACGTGCCCGAACTGCACTTCATTTATCGTTGGATGCGGGTGGGAGAGGTGATCGCCTTCTGCCGTCCGTTGTACGAGAACTGGAATGATCGCTTCTGCGCGGACCTCCTGAAGGTCTTCGAGCTGGACCCTCAAACCAAGGTGAAACAACTCTCCAAGGGGATGGTCGCCAAGCTGGCCCTGTTGCTCGCCGTCGCCCACGAGCCGGAGGTTCTGATCTTCGACGAGCCGACGTCCGGGCTCGATCCCGTGGTGCGCGAGGAGTTCTTGGACGGCGTGCTGCGGACGCTCTGTGAGCGGGAGCGGACGATTCTGTTTTCCAGCCACGCCCTCAGCGACGTGCAGCGGATCGCCGAGACCGTCGGTCTCATCTACGAGGGACGGCTGATCGACCACTGCCGCACCGAGGACTTGCTGAACGGGACCAAACGCATCCGGGCCGTGCTGCGCGACGGTTGCGCGCCGGGCCCGCCGCCGGAGGGCACGATCTGGCAGCGCGTTCAGCAACGGGAGTGGCTGATGACCGTACGCGGCTACTCACCCGCGGCGCTCGAATATCTTCGCACCAAGTACTCGCTGGACAACGTTGAGGTCATCGACCTGGGCCTGGAGGACGTATTCAAGGACCTCATCAAAGGACGAAAGGCGCCCGTATGAAGTCACTGCTTTGGAAAGACTATCGCATCAACCGGCTGCTGCTCATCTTCGGACTCGTCGTCTGCTTCGGCCCGTGGATCATCGCCATCGCCCGCAATCTACTCATCGAATGGCGCGGCGGTGACGCGTGGTGGGCGCCCGGGTTCTGGGCGTTTGTCTACGGCATCAGCCTAGTGTTGTCGTTGTTCACCTTCGCCATGCTGGGCGGAAACGCGGTCGCCGCGGAGCGCGCCGACCGTTCGGCGGAGTTCCTGGGCTATCTGCCCGTGTCCCGTGGGGCCGTGCTTGCGTCCAAGTCCATTATTGCCCTGGGCCCCACGTTTCTGGTCTGGGCGGTGAACTTGGCGGCGCTGTTCATCGTGGCCCCTTCCATCACACATGTTCCGGCAGCGGATATCGTCGCAAAGTCCGACGTGCCCGAGTCGCTCGGCCTTTTCGCCGGTCTAACGGTCCTCCTGCTGGGGTCGGGTTGGTTCTGGTCGACGGTCCTCAATAGTCATGGGCTGGCCACGGGCATGAGCTTTTTCACGCTTGCCGCGTTGGGGATGGGGTTCATGGGTCTCATGTTCGGCTTTGGACTGGAGACAATCATTGAAGATTGGTTCGTGAGCGTGTGCGTCGCGGTAGGAATCGGCGGCTACGTCGCCGGGTGTGCCTACTACCTGCACCGGTTAGAGCCGTGACCACGCCGCGCGGCACCCTTCCCAGTACGGCAAGTCCGGACGCACGTCGCGGGTGGGATCGCGGGTGGTATACTATGGGAGCGAGGTCGAAGGGCGAGGAACGTCGGAGCCATGCCGAAGCGACGCGACTATTACGAGGTTCTTGGAGTATCGCGCTCGGCCACGGACGCGGAGATCAAACGCGCCTACCGCACCCTCGCCAAGAAGCACCACCCCGACCGTAACCCCGGCGACGCTTCCGCGGAGGGGAAATTCAAGGAGGTGCAGCGTGCCTACAGCACCTTGATCGACCCGCAGAAGCGCGCGGAGTACGATCAATTCGGCGAGGCGGCGGTCGGCCAATGGAGAACCACGCCGCAGGGGCAGAAGGTGTATCAATGGGGCGGCGGATCCACGGTCGGCGTCGACGACTTGGAGGACTTGTTCTCCGCTTTCGGCGGCGGCGAGGCCCCCAGCGTTTTCGAGCAGTTTTTCGGCGGCGGAGTGCGCCGCCCCGGGCGCACGCCCAAGCCTCGCCGTGCGGCTGACGAGGAACGGGACATCGCCCTCGCCTTCGATCAAGCCGTCAACGGCGCAACGATCGCCTTACAGGTGAACTCCGGGGATCACGGACCCGCGCAACGTCTGGAGGTCAAGATCCCGCCGGGGGTCGAAGACGGGCAGAAGATCCGCCTCAAAGGTCGAGTCCCGGGTCTAAACGGCGGCCCGCCGGGCGATTTACTCCTCCGCTGCCGCATTGCCCCGCATCTTTACTTCACCCGAAACGGTGCGGACATCTACGTCGATGTCCCCGTCAGCGTCACGGAGGCCGCCTTGGGGGCGAAGATCGAAGCGCCCGCGATCGACGGCCGCACGACGGTCACATTGCCCCCCGGCACGCCCAGCGGGTCCAAACTTCGGCTAAGGGGCCGCGGGGTACAGAGAGCGGGGAGTTCCGCTCGCGGCGATCAGTACATCGTGATCCAAATTGTCCCGCCCAGACCGTTGACGGACGAGCAGCAACGGCTGTTTGAGCAATTGCGCGGCGTGGATTCTTCCAACCCGCGTTCGCAGTGTCCGTGGGAACGAGGTGCCTCCCAATGACCTCCGGCACGCCAGGCTCGGAGCAGAATCGCACCCGGATGGGGCTTGTATTCCTCGTGGTCGGCATCGTCCTGGTGCTGTGGGCCTGGGGAAGCTGGATCTACCGTGCGTCCGTCCCGGCGGAGACCGTGGGCACGCTCGCCGAGCACGCGGCCGCGGCCAATCCGGATGTGGTCCGCGCGGCGCGATTGTCACCGTTGGTTCTCTTGGCGGGTCTGTTGCTCGTTCTCGTGGTCCTTTTCGGAAGCTACACTCTGGTTCGAGCCATACGCCGCCATCGCGCCCTCGCCGATCGGAAACGCCCGCCGCCGACCCCCGCCGATGACGCTTGGGCCATGAACAAACTACGCAATCCGCCCGATGACGAGGAGTTGTAGGGCCGATGCTCAAATTGCCGATTGCCGATGGCACTTCGAACCCCAAGCGCCGGCGCGGGGCCATTGGACCGGTCGCCGGCGCTCCCGGTTCGGATCGACAATCGGCAATTGGAAATCGGCAATTCCCTCGAAAGTGATCGCCCATGCAACTGAGCGGCACCGTCGCCCTTGTGACCGGCGGGGCGAAACGCGTCGGACGCGCCATCGCCCTGGAACTCGCCCGCGGCGGTTGTGACGTGGCCGTCCACTATCGTCGATCGCAAGCGGATGCGGAAGCAGTCGTCGCGCTCGCGAACGGATTGGGCCGACGGGCGATCGCCGTCGATGGCGACCTCACCGACCCCGCCGCCTGGCCGCGGATCGTCCAACGCACCGTCGACGGACTCGGCCGGCTCGACATCCTGGTCAACAACGCTTCGATGTTCCTTCCCCTTCCCGTTCCGGGCACGCCGGGAGATTCGCTGGATGATTTTGATCCCCTGCTTTGGGACGAAATGCTCCGCACGAACCTCACCGCGCCGGTCGGGCTGTGCCATCACGCCCGACGACACTTGGCCGCGAACGGAATGGGAAAAGTGGTGAATGTGTGCGATATCGCCGCCGATCGTCCTTGGCCCGACCACTTGGCGTACTGCGCGTCGAAGGCCGGGCTCGTCGCCGTCACCAAGGCCCTCGCCCGGGCGCTGGCGCCAGAGGTTCAGGTCAACGGCGTGGCGCCGGGGATTGCCGTCTTCCCGGATGCCTATTCGGACGAACTGCGCCGACAACTTGTCGGCCGAGTCCCCCTGAGTCGACCGGGTACGCCGGAAGAGGTCGCCCTGCTGGTGCGTTTTCTCGTGGAATCCGCCGACTACATCACAGGCCAGATCGTCCCTATCGACGGCGGACGGAGTCTGGTGTGAACGGGCCTCGACCACGAAAGAACGTCAGTGCCAGACTCGGAACATGAGAGCCGGTGAGAAGCGAAACACGCCCCGTGTGCCGGGCGCGCGGCTGATACCGCACGATTGGTCAGCGGCCTTTCCCCGTCGCGGCGCCGGTGATACGATCGCGGCGTGGCAATCGACGTGGCGGCACAGGTTCGTTATTGGCGCGACGGCTCGGCCGATGACTTGGAAGCCGCCCGGACCCTGCTTGTTGGCGGCAAGATCCGGCAGGCGGGTTTCTTTGTGCATCTGGCGATCGAGAAAGCCGTAAAGGCGTGTGCCGTCGCGGCGACGCGCGATCTGCCGCCCCGGAGCCACGATCTGCTTTTTCTTGTCCAGCGGTTAGGCATTGCCCTTACCGACGCGCAGCGCGACTTCATGGGGCGAGTGCAGGTGTATTGCCTGGAAGGGCGCTATCCGACCGAATTGCCTCCCCCGCCCGCGGCGGAGGCGGTTGCCCAAGACCTGCAACAGGCCGCGGAGATGATCCGATGGTTGATGAGTCGATTGAACAGTCCGTGAAACGGTATCTGCACGCGGTCCGCCAGACCGGCATCCACGCGACACGCGCGGTTCTCTACGGCTCGCGTGCCCGCGGGACGGGCAGCGCCGACAGCGACATCGATCTGATCGTGATTGCGGCGGAGTTCGACCGCGCTCCGGACCGGGCCCTGGTGGAACGGCTCTGGCAATTGCGCGCCCGCACCGACCATCGCATCGAGCCGGTCCCCTGCGGCGAGGCCGAGTGGGCCGCGCCCATCACCGCCCGGACCCTCATCGAAATCGCCCACCGCGAAGGCATCGAGATCGCCGCCTGAGCCGATCGGACCGCGGGCCTTCAGGTCGACCACGAAAGAACGTCCATGCCATGACGGCAACATGAGAGCCGGTGAGAATTGAATCGCGTCCCGTTTTTTGGGCCTTTCGCCACCGATGGGGCACGGATGAACACCGATTGAATCGGGAAGAAATGATCTTAACCCAGGTTGCGCAGTTGCGCGAGTGAATCGGCCCTGGCGATGGCGCCGGGGCCGATTTTTCTCAGAAGTCTTCACTACATTTTCGAGGGTGTCCTTTCGGTCGGTAGGCGGAAGCTGTTGGAGTCGGTCACGTCGCGGTCGGCACAGAGGCGTTCGGGCAGGGTGAGCTTCAGGGCGGTCAGGAGGTCGGCTTGCTCGGCGTTGGGACGGGCCACGCGGCGGAGGCGAAGGGTTCGGCCCTCCACGGTGGTCAAGAGAATGTCCCCGATGGGCACGTCATGAAGCAGCCGCAACGCCGCGGCCGGACTCATCGGGCGATCCTTCGGCGAGGCGTTGGGCCGACGCGGGTCGGGTTTGTGGATGCGGGTCATCAACCCTGCGTGGTGCAACAGGTGGTCAAGCGCTTTCCACAGGGCATAGGCCAGCACGCAGACGAAGACGTGAGCCTGCACGCGCCCGGACAATTGATGCCACATCGGCCGCAGCAGCAGGTGTGATTTCATCGCCCGGAAGGCCTCTTCCGCGCGGGTGAGTTGCATGTAGGTGGCCCAGAGTTGCTCGGCCGTCCAGTCCGTCTGATCACTCAAGAGCAGATACGCGCCGTCGCGACCCAGGGCGGCGCGAAGTCTGAGGCGATCGTAGATCCACGTGACTTTCGCGGCCTGGCGGCGATCCCCGATGCCATCGGGACTTGCCGCATCGCGCGGTACCTCCACCTGCACGAACCTGGAGGCCGCCGGATAGCGCTCGCGAAGCCGACCTACTTGTTCGAGCACTTTGTCGGCGTCCTTGAGATGTCCCTTCGAGACTCGCGCCGCCAAGCTCTTCAATTCACCGTGCAGACCCAGCAGTTGCCGCCGGCGAATGGCCCGCTCCTTGAGGCGTCGTTGTTTGCTGCGGGCCAATAGGTAGGTTTCTCCGTCGCGTCGAATCGTCTTGACCTCCACGGCCTCACGAACACTCTGCCAATCCTT
>JAZDHF010000022.1:0-10422 GCA_043806315.1 Planctomycetota bacterium
GGCATTTCCCGCCTCCTCCACTCCGCCGAACGCGGCGTAGCCTACCACCTCCCGCCGCATTCCCTACGCAACCTGCCACCAACCTCTGTTTTCGGCTCAACCAGCATCGACTCGCAACACTTGGTGAGAAATGCGGGTTAGGGTCGCCCTGCCGCTCCGCTCACGGGCCGATCATGCTGTTCTGGAAAATCGCAAAGTCGCGTAGGTCTACATGGCAATCGAGGTTGAGGTCCGCCCGGAGCCGAATCTCACGGGCCGAGTCCATCGAGTTTGACCCATCTTCAACACCGCGAAATCGTAGGTCGGGAAGAATCAACTGGTTTCTGAGCAACCACGCGGGTTCACCCATCCAAGCACTGTTGAAGACGGGTCTGATGTCGTTCGTCGCAGACCCCCGGCAGTGCGGGCACAGGCCCGTCGTCGTCTTGGGAATCACGCCGATGACTGCGGGGAACGCCCCTCTGCCAACTCACTCCCGCCCCGCAATCAAAGGCAATCCGCAACAACGCAAGCGGCTCCTGGCTTCCGCAGGGCTTTACTTGTCCACCTCGTCTCGGTTATCATGGGTTCGGCTTCAGACGCCCTCTTGAGGCAGGCGTCGCCACGTTCGGCCTGAGACCGGCTGTCGCACCGTTGGAGAGGAAGACGTTTCCATGTTACGCGACCCATCGAGGAGTATGACCATGAGGAACTTCGAAGTTCGGACGATCGTTTCTTGGCTCACATCGGTTCTCGTTGGGATGAGCATCTTCGGGGGCGCCGCCTCGGCGCAGGTCGAGTCCACGGGTTTTGAGGCGATCGACGGCTGGGTGGCGGGCTACAGCATCTGCGGTCCCGAATTCGCCGCGACCTGTTCGTACCCGATCACGAATGCTTGTGTCCCCAACGATCACGCGGCCAGCCAGAACTGCTGCGAGGGCGATCCCAACGAGAATACGGGCTGGTTCATGGCCGACGACTCGCAGCATTGCCACGAACCGCACATCGATACGATCCACCCCTCTTCCGGGTTGCAGCACCTGCGATTTCAAGATGATCCCGAGGTGTACGGCCCTGTTATCGCAAATACGCCTTCGTTGCCTTCGCAGCCCATAGCGCGAACGGTCGTTTCCTTTGAAATCGCCGGTAGCGACACCGGATCGTCAGGCTTGGAGTGGACGGGCTGGCTCGACGGTTCTCCTAACATTCTGATTGCGAGGGAAATCTTCTTGGACACGGGAGGCGTGTATCACAATTACACGCTTGACCTAGACCCAGGTAGAAATGTGCTGCGCAGATGCTATGACGGACAACTTATCTCCGCCGAGTCGTTGCCAGCGCTGGAGGATTCCGCCTCCTGGCATCACTCAAAGTTTCGAACCCGCTCTGCGGGTGGCATCTGGGATATTGACGATTACTCGGTTGTGCGAGGCGGTCCTGGTCCGTTATGCGCCGTGCGCGGAACGGACTGTAGGCCCGGGGCATGCGCCGCGCTGGTCGCCGTAGAGGTCAACGGCGAGCCGATTCCGCCGACGAGGGACGTTCACGTCCGCCCAGGGGACCGGATCGAGACCCACGTCCGTTTCTCCGGCTGGGACAGTTTGGTCAACGGCGTGCGAGTTTACCAGGCGGCACTCGACCTTCGCGCTGGGTCTGTGATGGGCGCATCGGGCACGGTTTTGCCGGTCGGTTGGGACGCACCGCTCGAACCAGTCGGTTGTGCTACCGCGTCGGACTGCCCGCCTGCATACGCCATCTGTATGGCGTTCGCATTCGGCGGAATCTGCGTTGGGCCGAACCATGATCCGGAAGATGGTGTGTATATCGACGTAAGTCGCCCGGATTTCATTCTTTCTGGTCTTGCAGGCTTTTTCGTCGTCAACACCAATTCGCTGGCGTCAATTCGATACGCTGGCATCGCCGAGGAGAGGGTCGGCATGCTCGACCAAGGCGTGCCACGCTACGCGGGTACGCTGATGCTGGATGCGTCCGAAGATGCCTGCGGCACGTTCCACTTCAAATTTGATGACTACGAAGGAAACACGCTCCTCGCCGACCCGAGTCCGGCACCGTTGGTTCTATACCCTACGCACAGCTCGCTTCTGGTTCATGTGTGCGAGGATGATGGACTGTTTTGCAACGGGCTTGAATCCTGCGAGAGCGGCAGTTGCGTGGTGACGCCGCCGCCGAATTGCGACGACGGGAATGATTGCACGGTGGACTCGTGTAACGAGGCAACCCGCTCCTGCGACGACATGGCGGTCTGCGGGGCATGTTGTGACGCCTGGATCGGCGAGTGTCACGACGCCGTCCCCCAGGCCGATTGTGATTGCCCGAGCTGCGCCTGGACGGGCGGACGGGATTGCGCCGATGTCGCGTGTAAGGCCGAGTTCGTGGCTATCCCCACGGTTTCCCAATGGGGTCTCGTCGTCCTGACGCTTCTCCTCCTGACGGGGGCGAAGATCGGCTTCGCCCGCCGATCGGTCAACTCGTCCACCAAACCAGTGGGTTAAACGCACCAGACGCCCTCAAGAAAAGTTCGGGATGCGGTCGATAGAAACCCTACGCTCGGTTTGAAACTACCCAGTTTAACATAAACTGGTAAACTTCGGTAGATTACCTGCAAACCGCGACCGTTTGACGAACGTCGGTTGGGAACCCCGACAGACCCCATAACGGCGTCGGACCGCTCCGGGATTGGGCAGGAGGCCCAGGGCATGACCGGCCTCCTGGACGCAAGTCCCACGCGAAAGGAGCCTTCCGAATGCCGCCGTCCCCACTTGTCGAGGAGTACATGGGACCCCTGCTGGCCGGTAACCGCAGCGCCTGCCGGCAGTTTGTGCTCGGGGAACTCGAAAGAACCCCGGACCCGTCGAGTCTGTACCACGAGTTGATCTGGCCTGCGATGGAGAGAGTGGAGAAGCTCTACCGTGCGGATCGAATCAACATCGCCTCGGAGCACATGGCCACGCGGATTAACCGTTCCATTGCCGACCAGATCCAACTCCGCCTTCCGAAGGCCGAAGCGATCGGAAAACGCATTTTGATTGCCTGCGCCGACGGCGAGCCGGAGGAGCTGGGGGCCCAGATGTGTGCGGATTTGTTCGAGTCCCGCGGCTGGAATGCCTATTTCCTGGGCGGCGGAGTGCCCAACGACGAGATTCTCAGCCTCGTGGGGCAGCTTCGGCCTGATGTTTTGCTGCTTTTCGGGACCCAGCCGGCCGGGGTACCCGGCGTACGCAGGCTGGTGGACCTGATCCGCGAGATCGGGGTCAACCCTACGATGAACATCATGGTATCCGGGGGGGTTTTCAACCGGGCGGACGGGTTGTGGAAGGAGGTCAACGCGGACCTGGCGGCCAAAACCGCCCGACAAGCGATCGAGATCGCCGAGGCGGCAGCGCCTCGGACCCCCGCCCCACCGAAACTCGGCGCCCCCAAGAAGCGTCGACGCCGGCGACGACCGGCGCTTATCACAGCCGGGGAGGAAGCGTAATCGGCGCCCGGTTGCCGGCCGGACTCAGTGCGGCGTGTGAGCTTGTCGGTCCTGGACGAGGTCGCCTCACGCCGGCGGACGCGATTCGCCGGTGGAAAGAGCCACGATGATTTTTCCCGTTTTTCTGGGGAAAATGCTTGATTTCGCGGTTGCGACCCTTTAGATTCCCTCCGGTTCGATCCTCGGATGGTGATGGATCTATTGAAAGGAAAGCTCTACATGGCGAAGAAAGTGACCCCCAAGACGGGCGGGAAGGCCCGGTCGAGGTCGGAAGTTTACGGCGAATTGGCGAGCGCCAGCGACCTGACGCGAAAGCAGGTCGCCTGCTTGTTCGACGACTTGGCGTCGTTGATCAAGGCCGACCTGGGCAAGAAAGGCCCGGGTATTTTCACCGTGCCGGGCCTGATGAAGATCAAGGTGGTGCGCAAGCCCGCGACCAAGGCCCGCGAGGGCGTCAACCCCTTCACGGGGGAGACGATGATGTTCAAGGCCAAACCGGCCCGCAACGTCGTCAAGGTCCTGGCGCTCAAGAACCTCAAGGGCATGGTGTAGTCAGCACAGCGGCGCAACGATAGTGCCACGACACCACTGCTGACACAGCAGTGGCACACTCCGTGAAACACAGACGGGCGACGGCGGAACCACGCGCTTCCGCCGTCGCCCGTCGTCTGGCAGCGGACGCCTCGCGCCGTTCGCAAGTCGCCGTTTTGGCGCTGTTGGCAACGGGGGACCTGTCGCCTGCCGCCGAGGAGGCGCTGCACTTCGGCGAAGTCGGAAAGGTCGATGGATTGGTCGGCGTTGAAGTCGAAGACCGCCGCCGCTTCATCGAAGACAACGCGGTAAACGTCAAGGACCTGGACGTCTGACACTCCTGGGGTCCCCGAAGAGTCGGCGCGTACGGGGTTATGGGGCAACCGGATGCTCTGTCCGCGCTGCAGTTACGACTTGACGGGGTTGCCGGCAGTACACACCTGTCCGGAATGCGGGTTTGAATGCGATCCTCACGCGGCATACCTACGCCTGAATCATCGTAGCGGACCGTGGGAACAGGTGGTGATGGGAACGGCATTGATCGCTGGCTCTCTGCTCTATCCTCCTCAACCAGGATTAAGAACGAAGGAAGAATTCTGTTTTATCGCGGTCATCGTCGCAGCTATGTCGCCAGCGATTCTGCGGCTGCTAACTTCGTGTGGGACCGGTTCACTCACGCTGAACCGTTTCGGCATCTTGCTGGCCGATGATCGTGAAAAGAGAACATTCATCCCTTGGAATGAATTGCGGAGTGTGCGATTCGGATGGATCAGTGGCAACTTGGTCGTAAGGTATTCGCGCTCAACGCGATTCGTCATTCCGTGCCGGCAGTTGGGCAGCTTTCTCCGGGCGCGACGCCTCGGAAAGGAGATCAGGCGCTTGAAGACGGTGTACGGCAGCAAGCTTGCAGAATCTCATCGTCGCACCACGTGTTAACGAAACATGGATTGCCCGCGAGCCCGACCGCATCTTCCGCCTGCTCACCCCCTTTTCCGATCCTCGGGTCGCGGCGTTACCGCAGCGGGTAGATCGCCATCGCCGTGGCGAGTTTGGGGTAAAAGTAGGTGCTCTTTTGGGGCATCAGGCCGCCGGATTCGACCACGGCGCGGAGGTGTGAAATGGGAGTGGTATTCACCAGCAAGGTGACGCCGGGCCGCACGTCCGCGACAGGATTCGAACCTGTAACCTTCGGCTCCGGAGGCCGACGCGCTATCCAATTGTGCCACGCGGACTCGTACGTCCGAGAAGTGTAGCAAGGTCCGCGAACCTGTCAACCGGCCGGAGAGGTCGAGAGTTCACCTGACATTCCGTTTCTGGGACCAAGGCGAGGGGTTCGCACGCCAGCGACGCCGTACGTGTGCGCGGGGGTGGAAACTGCCGATGCAAGGAAAGGCGCGGCTGCGCGCAGGGTTGGGCGCAGGCGGGCGGGCGAGCCCGAGGGTTCATCCAATGGCCGATCGGCATGTCGGTACCATCTTGGTCGTGGAGGATGACGCCGAGCTGCGGTTTATTCTCCTGGCCCATCTGCGTGCCTCGGGCTTCGAGGTGTTCGAGGCGGTGGACGGGGTGAAGGCCGTCGAACTCGCCACCGACAAGCTCCCCGACGTGGTCCTCATGGACATCGGGCTGCCGGTGATGGACGGCATCGCCGCGACGCGGGCCCTCAAGTCCGACGGCCGCACGTCCTCGATTCCCATCATCATGCTCACCGCGCGAACCCGTACCGAAGACATCGTGAAGGGTCTGGAGGTGGGCGCGCAAGAGTATCTGCTGAAGCCCTTCGACGTGGCCGAGCTTCTGGCGCGGGTGCGGACGGTGCACCGCCTGGCGAGAGCGCACAAAGACCTCGACCGGTTGAACATGCGACTTGAGGCCGAGGTGGACACGAAGACCCGGCGCTTGCAGTTGCTCTACGAGTTCATGCGCGACCTCAACCACGCCGATTCCCGCGATGAGATTTTGGATCTGCTCATTCGATGCGTGGAGCAGACCACCGGCGCCCGGCGCATCTCCCTATTCCTCAGCGACGCAACGGGCGAGAACCTGGTCTGCGAGCGGGCCGTGGGGATCGAGCCGTCGATCGCCGAACGTTTGCGGGTGAAGAAGGTCGAGGGGATCACCGGGCAAGTGTTCCAAAGCGGCAAGACCTTCGTCGCCAAGACCTACGGCGCCGCCGCCCCAGCGGCACGCGAGTACGCTCGTGATACCTTCTTGAGCACGCCGCTCATCTCGACGTCCCTTGAAACGCAAGACGGGGTCTTGGGGGTCCTGAACGTCACGGAGAAGAGCGACAGCACGACGTTCTGCGAGGATGAGATCGAGTGCATCCGGTCGGTGGCCGACGCCGCGGCCATCGCCCTGGCGAACGTGACGCGTCGAGTGCGATTGCAGCAGTCGGTTCGAGTGCTCCTGCAGACCGTCGGTCGGTTGGCGGAGTATCGCGACGAAGAGACTACGCAGCACATCGAGCGGGTCTCGAAGATGGCGAGGACCCTGGCCCGGGAGTTGCACCGCGAGGGGCCGTACGCTTCGATGGTCACCGACGACTTCATCGAATCCCTCGTCCAGGCCGCCCCCATGCACGACATCGGCAAGGTCGGAATCTCTGATGACATCCTCACCAAGCCGGGCAAGCTCACCGACGAGGAGTTCCAGATCATGAAGACCCACACCGACATCGGTCGGCGGGTCTTGTCCCAGGCCCTCGACCCCGCCCACCCGGTGCCGCTGCTGCGGATGTGCATCGACATCGCCTACTGCCACCATGAACGATTCGACGGGACCGGGTACCCGCGGCGGATTGCGGGCGAGCGCATTCCGCTGGCAGCGCGGATCATCGCCCTGGTCGACGCCTACGACGCGATCACCAGCCGGCGGCGTTACAAAGAGGCCAAGTCCCACGAGCAAGCCGTCGAAATCATCCGCTCCGAAGCGGGGAGGCATTTCGACCCCGTGCTGGTGACGGCCTTCCTGCAGTGCGATGAGCAATTCGAGGAGGTCCGGGCGCGATACGACGAGGGCGCAACGTTGCTCGCGGCCGGACGTTCCTAGAGTCCGCCGGTGCGGGCGTTCGTTTCAACTTCAAGCCGCCGGGTGAGCGTTTCTTAGGCTTGAATAGATTGCATCTGCAACCGGTTGCCGCCGGCGCGCTTAGCTTGGTACATGAGCTTGTCCGCCGCACACACCAGGGCATCCAGTTCTTGCTTCCGACTGGTCGGGCAAACGTACACCAGGCCGGCACTGACGAATATCCGCGTGGCGTGATTCCGTTTGCGGACCGTTTTCCCTCCAACGTTGGAAAGGGCATGGTCGAGAATCTGCTTGGCCCGCTCCTCGGTACAATCGTTGAGCACGAGGACGAACTCGTCGCCGCCCATGCGTCCGAGGAGATGATTCTGGGGCATTGCTTCGGTCACCCCGGCGACCATCGTCTTGAGAGCAAAGTCGCCGAACTCGTGACTGAAAGTGTCATTGAGGGCCTTGAACCGGTCTATATCCAGGTAGGCGACGGCGAAGCCGATCCCGTAGCGTGCGGCCTTGGTCAGCAGTTCGTTGGCCTCGGCGTTGAACCCTTCCCGGTTCAGCACCCCGGTCAGCGGGTCGCGGGTGGTTTTCTCTTGAAGCTGGTCCTGTTGCCTGAGAAGGTCGTTCATTTCCATACCGGCGGCGGCGGCCTGCCGCATGAGTTCGTTGACCGTGCCCACGAGTTCGGTGGTGTTGTTCGCGGCCTCCCGTGTGGCGGACTCGAACAGGTCCGTCAGTTGTGTCTCCGGAGCAGCCCCCTTATGGAAGAAGCTATAGACCTTATAGAATTCTCGTTGAACCTCTGCCAGATATTCCTTGGCGTCAATGGATCCGGCGTGCTCCTGCAAGCAGGCACAGAGCGCGTCCGCGCCCTCTCGATGCCATTCGCTCAAGGGATGGGGGAACAAAGAAGCGACATAGACGGCGTTCGCGAGGCCCTCATTCTCGACAAACTCGTTCAGTTTCTCCAGGTTGTGGTGAAAGGCGATCGCGTCCACGAACAGGTCGGGTAGCGTCAGCTTTTGCGCCATGATGCGACCGGCCTCGGCATGATCCATCCGGAACAGCCCGCGTTCCTTTTGCGACTGCACCTGGGCATTGGTGGCCGCGGTCCGAAGGATCTCCAGGTACCGTTCTTTTCCCACGGCATACATGACCGGCACGGCGAAATCCTGAAGCAGTCCGACGAGGAAGGCCTCGTCGGACAGCTTGACATCGAACTGGCTGGCGAACTCCTTGCCCGCTACCGCCTTGCACAGCGAAGACTCCCAAAACAGCTGTGACTCCTCGGGGGAAAGTCGCAGCTCGTTATGCAAACCCGTCAGGCAATAGCTGACCCCCACGGTACGAACAGTTCCGAGCCCCAACAGATTGATCGCCGTTTTGATGTTGGTGACTTTGTTGCGTACGCCGGCCCAGGAAGAGTTGGCCAAGGCGAGGATTTTGCTGCTCAGCGAGCTATCGGCGCTGATCACTTTGGCATACTCGGAGGGATCCGCTTCGAGGTTCTTGCCCAGCTCGACGAACTTCATGGCCACTGCGGCAGCCGTGGGAAGGTACGATAACGAGTCGATGCGGGCTCGGATTTGCTGCTCCAGGTTACCCGAGGAGCTGGAAACTTCCGTCCTCATAGCCACGTGTGTCATGGGATGACCTCTCATTCAGATTCAGTCGTGGATGACCGGTGGGAGGGCAGGCCGATGGTGGCGGGCGGCGGTTGCTTGGGCGTTCGTAGGGTGGCCCACCGCTTCCACCGGTGGTGGACACGAACATTCAGCCCATTCGGCTCCCCCACGGATAAAGCCAGGGGGCACACATCGGCAATCACCTGACCGGTCATGGTCCCCGACCCACCTAGCGCGTTCGCTCGGAAACGCCCCTTGGAGTTTATCGTCTTCGTTCAAGGTCGGTTTTAATAAACTCAAGCGGTCCCAGCTTAAGTGGCATTGCTCAAGGGACGATAACTGAGAAAGCTTGAACCTTGGCAGTTGAGAACCTCACGTGGGTTTTCCGGGTACAACCACAGAGCGGATCTTGCTGGTCGGGCCCCCCGATGTCGCGTCCGGTTTAGAAAGGATTCTTAAGGCTCATTCCTGGACATGCACGTTGGCCGAGACGCCTTCGGGGGTGCTCCGCCGAGTCCGCAATCACCCGGAGATCGATCTGCTGATGCTGGCGCCGGAGGGATGCGTCCACCCCTACCTCGAACTGTGCCGGGAGATCAAGTTCGACGCCCGCAGGGCCTTGGTTGGCGTGATCTTCATGATGCCGCTCGGGCAGGCGGAGAGCCGCGTCGAAGCCTACGAGGCGGGGGCCGACGATTGCATCCAGCTTCCCGCTCCCCCCCAGGAGATCCTGCTCCGACTGTCGAACGTCCTCCGGATTAAGCACGCCACCAACTCGCTCGAGGATTCCACGGCGGTGATCACCTCCCTCGCTAGCGCGATCGAGGGACGAGATGCCTACACCCATGGCCATGTGGAGCGCGTCTCTCTATACGCCGTAGAGATCGGCCGGCGCGTGGGGGTGGATGCCGGCGGACTGGCGGCGTTGAAGATCGGGGGCATCGTCCATGACATCGGCAAGATCGTCATCCCGGACTCGATCCTGCACAAACCAGGAAAACTCACCGACGTCGAGATGGAACTGGTCAAGCGGCATCCTCTCGTCGGGTACGACATCCTCCAGCCGCTGCGTACCTTCGCGGAGGTTCGCCCGATTGTTCGCTGGCACCACGAACGACCCAATGGGAAGGGTTATCCCGATGGTCTGGCGAGCGACCGGTTGCCGTTGCTCCCCCGGATCGTGGCCGTCGCCGATTGCTATGATGCGCTCTCCACGCCCCGCCCGTACCGCCCGGCTTTTTCCACGTCCAAGTGCCGAGATATCCTCTCTGCTGCGGCGGAGCACGAAGACCTCGATCCTGCGTTGGTGGCCGTGCTGTTAGAGATTGTGGAGCGGAGGGCAGGGACCCTGGTGGGCGCATCAACCGGGGGCATCAGCGGGTGAGATCCTTGTAGGGACGGCCGGCGAGGGGTCCTCGCGGCTGGGAGCGGCGGCGGAGCTTCGGCGCGACGAGGGTCGGTCGCGCGTGGCGAACTGGGGCCCGGACCGCAACCGGCGTTGTCGGCGGATCGATTGGCAGTTCCGCACGCCCGACGCCCGGATCAGACTGCGGCGACCTTACCCGCAGATTCAACTGAATTGAAGCAGTAGAGCCGTCTTCGGTCGGTCCTTCGTCCCCCACAAGCCCATCGAACGCCGCTTCTTTCCCCACGTCGCGCGGGCGTGTCGGGGCATGCTGTTCGACACCCTGGACACGGTCGTGAGCCTGATGCGAAAAGCCTCGACCACCACCGGGCTGCGAACCACCGTGAACGTCATCCGCCGCA
>JAZDHF010000023.1:0-10401 GCA_043806315.1 Planctomycetota bacterium
AACCGCGAACACCGCATAGTCGGCGCCTTCGCCGTTGGATTCGAACGAAACTACGCCGGTAACCGGGTACTGATCGTTCGTAAGGGCTGCCCGGGTCACGCCGTTGGGCGACGAAGCCGGCACGTTGAACTCCAGCACGCCGGTGATGTTGCCGTCCGGCTCCCCGCAGTGGCCGGCTGTCAGCGCCGCGCCGTTGTGCGCGAGCCACCCCGTGCATCCGCCGAAGAACAGCCGACCCACCCGAGAATCGTTGGACGGTACGCGGTCGTCGTCGTCATCGCAGAGACTCGCGGTGTTGTTCGGCAGGGATACGGGATCGGTTCCAGAGGCGAAGTCCTCCGGGTCGGCGACCAGCACCTCGTTTACAGTGAAGAACACGCCCTTGTCACGCGGAGCGACAAACAGCGCGATCTCGACCTCCGTGCCGTTGAACACCGCACTGGTGTTTTGCCAGATCGGCATCGACCACGAGTCGAGTCGCTGCCGGTCTCCGTCATCCAGGGACGTGAGGATCAGATAGCTCTCCGCGCCCAGGTTGTGCTCACCAAAGCGGATGCGTACCCACGGCGTATCCTTTACCTGGATCACTTCCACGTGCGCCGGCGCCGCTGCCTGCTGCTCTTCGCCGATTGACTCGCCCGCCCCATCAAACACCGGCGATCTGACGGTGTATGATTGCGGAATCAGCGTGAAGCCTTGCTTCGACTTGGCGAACACGGCGTCCGTTGCTGTCGACCGCATACCAGTCGCAAAGTCGCCGGCGTGGACCGACGACCCCGCGAAGAGTGAGAGGGCGACGAATGCTGTTGTCATCGAAAACGTGTTTCTCACGATTGGCTCCTTCATCGATGAAGCGGGCGGCGCCCTCATTTTACTGTCCGATGATCACGCTGCCTGTTGTTCCGAACCGCCGAAGCGTGCACGGTTTTGCCATTCTAAACCTCTCGTTGTAGCTGATCGGGGTCAGGTACACGTTGCCGCCCAGGTAGGCGCCCGCGTAGCCTTCTTTGGCCGTGTTCCACGGGTACTGGGCGGTGCCATCCTCAGCACCGCTGTTGGCCGGGTTGACATATACCGTAGAGCGGGCCTTGTTGCTCAGGGACACTACCGAGCTGACAGCGTCAGAACTCTCCACGAACACGACGACCTGATGGGTCGTGTCCTCGAAGCCTTCGCCCGGCAACCACCTGGCCCCGTCGTCGTCGGCGTTTCCGTTGTTGTCGATATCGATCACCTGGGCGTATCGATCCGCGATCGCTCGACCTTCGTTGTCATAGACGATCCTTTGCGTATCGACGTCGCAGATGATCACCGCATCGCCGGGAATAGCTCCAAGGCCGTCGTAGCCGGCCAGTCGCCGTGTCTCGACGGTGTAGAACTTCGTGGCCGAACCGCCCATCGGCAGCTTGGCCGCCAGGCGGATGCCGGGGTTCAGCGGCGACTGATCGAGCCGCTCGAGCGTGATGATATCGGCCTTGCCGGCCCCGGCGTCGAACTGGTGCACCGGGTGAATCCACCCCAGTTCCCACAGGTGGTAGCTGATCGTGTCAACGCCCAGGCACCCGTATTCCGCGTGCGGCTGGGCGCACAGGCCGCTCCAACTCATGATGTCCCAGTGATGATCTTGTATCTGGGCATATCGTGCCGCTGAATGGTGAACGCCGAGGGTGTGCATCAACTCATGGCAGACCACGGTCTGCAGGCGGAAGCCCCATGGCCCGATACAGGTGACGCCGTAATTCCTGATTTGTCCGTCGGCCGAAACCGGATACGAGAACATGCTCGACGCGCAGACGACGCCGCTGGGGTCTACATCGCACGCCGGGTTCCGATTGAAGAACATGTGGATGCCCACGAAGTCGGGGAAGTACACGTCCGCCTCCGCCTCGGCGACGGCGTCGGTGATCGCGCGTGCGTAGTCGAACTCGGCCCAGCCGTTGCCGTTTTTGTCCCAGTTGTAGTATGAGTATGGCCGCGGCAGGGTGTACCAGCCCACCACGAGGCTGCCGCTGAAGTTCAGGTTATTGAAGGAGATCTCACGGAAGTAGTGATCGACGCTGGGGAATGCGGTTCCCGTCATGAGCGTCTGAACCCAGGATTTGGTCTCCGGCGTGCTGGAATCGTCGGAATAACGGCAGAGAATCGTCACCCAGGAGCGTGCCCCGAAGCTGGGCACCGGGTGCATCGCGACGCGATTCGGCTCCTCAATCTGGATATCCTCGACGGTCATGGTCGCGGCAGATGATCCGGAAACGGCGCCGACAACGGTGATCCGTCGGCCGCCGAGGGCCTTGAGTCCTCCCCGCTGGTTGACCATTCCGGCATCAATCCTGAGTGGCGTTTCATTTCCTTCGTCGTCCACAAGGAGCAACTGCTCCATCGTCTCGTAAGCGCAAGGGGGGCTGCAGTCGGTGTTCTTGACGGCAAGCGTGCCCGTTCCGCCGGCCCGCAGGGACTTAGTTGGCTCGGCATGCGCGACATGGGCAAGGAGCAGTGTCGCCAGAGCCGCCACCACGATTATTCGTGAAGTATGCGAATATGTTTTCATGGCCATTCCTCCTCTTGTCCCGCGAGTTAACAGGAAGTGCTCGCGGGTTCGCCTGGACGCTACTGAAGGGTAACCAGCATCAATACCAGTCCGCTTCCACTCTCCAGCGAGGTCATGGCCTTGCCGATGATCGCCCCTTGTGCCTTCGGGTAGTCGGTCGCCTTCATGGCATGGCCCGGTTTGGCGGCGGTGGTCAGGAGGTCACCGGGTTCGATCGGCTGTTCGGTCGCGTCGCACCAGGTCCAGACACGGCCGCTAAGCGCGACCGGCAGGGCCTCCTTCTGATCGGGCAGGTTGCCCAGGATCGCCCCTGTCGGCAGCTCATTGGCTCCGCTGGCCACGCCGGCCACACGGCGGTTGTAGGCCCCGCGCGCCAGGCAAAGCTTGCCCGGGCTCTTCGGGTCGATCGCCACCACCATGCCCGGCTCGATGCGTTCGCTCATGGGGAACTTCTCGGCCAGGTCCGCACCGGTGATTTCGAGCACGCTCACCCTGGTCGTGGCCCCTGGGGCGATGATGACGTTTCCGCCGTTGGCGTTGAGCGTCAGCGTAGCGACTTGCCCGTTGTTTCGGGCCATGATCTCGTTGTTGTCCATGGAGATGTTCGTACCGCTCGGGCTTCCGAGGACAAGGTAGCCGCCGCCGGCGGGCGCGGTGTCTGTGCCCCCGGCGACCTGAACGAAGCCCATCTGCGAATCGCCCATGACCAGCAACGCCCGCCCGGACCCCCAATCGCCCGATCCGAGGAACATCCCGCCCCATCCGCTGGCGTCGGATGCCTTTCCCCTTACCCCCACTGAGGGACCGACACCATAGACGCCGTTCCCGCTGGTGGACTCGCCGTGGACGCCGATGCCGGAGCCGTTGTGCAGACCATACACGCCGGCGCCGTCTCCATCCGTGCCACGATTCTCGCCTCGTACGGCGGCTGAATTGGCCCCAGCATTTGTGCTGTTGAGGTAGCCGCGGATAGCGCTGGTGTTGGCCGATGCGGAGTCGCACTCGCCATGAACCGCCGGCCAAGTCCCGGTCGTGCCGGTGCGGTGACCGTAAATCGCGATGTAGGGCACGACCGACCAGACGCCGTGGACGTTGGCCGTACTCTCCACACCGAGCAAGCCGATGGGAGTGTCGGTGCCGATGCCAACCTTGCCGCTATTGGTGTTGTGGATGTCGGCGCCGGTGGCGGCCCAGTAGCCGGTACCGCCGGGACTATCCAGGGCGTAGAGTGCATAGGGTGCAGCGGTGAGCGGCTGGCGCGGACTGAGCGGTATGAAGGCGCCGCCGCCCGCGGGGAAGCGCACCGCAAGCTGCAACCAGCGCGCATTGCCACCGAATGCTGCCGCGCCGAAGTCCAGATCAACCGAGAACAGCCCGTTGGCGATGAGCACCGCGTTCATTGGCAGCGTGGCGCCAATCTGGGCCCCACCGGAGGCTGCATCCCACAGCGAGAACTGGAAGTCTGCCGTGCCGTTGAGCGGCACGCCGCCTTGTTTAAGTTGGCCCTGATAGGTAAAGGCCGTAGTCAAGGGCGTCTCACCCAGCGAGGGTGCGACGGCCACGAGTGCAATTAAGGAACCAACGACAAATCGAATACACATGTTCTTCTCTCCGTTTCCAGGCATCATGTTCTTTTCTCCGCTTCCAGATCTCTTGGAAGCGTCGTTGATTATAATGCCGGAGACGGAAAACTCATCGCTTGATTTTCAATCATGCGCCGATCGTGGCCCGATAACCGAAACGCGGCCCATCGTGCTCCCGACGTGGAGTCAACCCCGGTGCGATGGATGGATGAGTGCGTGCCGCCGGGCAAGCGCGGTTTGAGGCGTCGTCTGGGCGATGGTCACCATTTCAACCGCGCGATGCGTTCGACGGCCTTGGCGGTGCGGGACTCATCGACGGTGAGGGCGATGCGGATGTAACCTTCGCCGCATCGACCGAACCCGATTCCCGGAATGAGGACTACGTCCGCGTCGTCGAGCACCCGTGAGGCGACGGTCAACGAATCCAGCCCGCCGGGGCATTTCGCCCAGACGTAGAAGGTGGCCTGCGGCGAGGCGACGGACCAGCCGGCCTCGCGGAGACCGGCGATCAGCACGTCGCGGCGGCGGCGGTAGGTTCCGTCGGGGCCGATGTGCGCGATGACTTCCGCCCGGCAAATGCCGGTGAGGGCTTCGACGCCCGCTTCCTGGACGGCCCCGAAGATGCCCGAGTCCATGTTGTTCTTCACCTTGGCGAGAGCGGCGAGGGCGTCGGCGTTGCCCACCGCGAAGCCGACCCGCCAGCCGGTCATGCTGAAAGTCTTGGACAGCGAGTGGAACTCCACGGCGACGTCCTTGGCGCCTTCAACCTGTAAGATGCTCGGCGGCGGATGGTCGGGGTCAAAATAGACCTCGCTGTAAGCGGCGTCCTGGGCGATCAAGATGTGGTGTTCCCGCGCAAAGGCGACGGCCTCCTCAAAAAACGAGAGCGGCGCGCAGGCGGCCGTCGGATTGTTCGGATAGTTCAGGAACATCAGTTTCGCGGTGCGGCGAACCTCGGCCGGGACATCGCCGAGAACCGGCAGCCAGCCGTTCGATTCGCGGAGGGACATGGTGTGGCACTTACCGCCCGCGAAAATCGTTCCGGCGGTGTAGACCGGATAGCCGGGATCGGGAATGAGCACCGTTTCGCCGGGGTTGACGACGGCGGTGGGAAGGTGGCCTATACCCTCCTTGGACCCCAACAGGGCGACGACCTCGGTCTTCGGGTCGAGCTTGACCCCGAATCGGCGGACAAAGAAGTCCGCGACCGCGGTTCGGAACTCGCTGCCGCCGACGCCCAAAGCGTAGCGATGATTGCCCGGTCTGCGGATCGCCTCGGCCATGCGATCGACGATGAAGCCGGGCGTCGGTTGATCGGGGTCGCCGACGCCGAAGTCGATCACGTCTCGACCGGCTGCGATTGCCTCTCGCTTTCGCCGATCAATCTCGACGAAGAGGTAGGGAGGGAGTTGGGTCAGTCGATCGGCATGCCAAGTCGTCATCCTGATATTGTCGGTTCCCTCGAGGCTCAAGGCAAGTGTCGAATGTCGATTGTCGAATTGTCCGCCCCAGGCTGCTCATTCGTCTTCAGTCGGAACGTCCGCCGAAGAACCGAGATGTCTGCGAGCGCCGTGGCGGATGTGAAGGACTTGGACGGTCTTCCCGTGGATCGCAAACAGCGCGCGGTAGCGATGCTGCCGTCGGCCGTAGAGCAGCTGGCGGATATTCTCAACGAAGGCGTCACTCTCTGGGGCCGGTGGGCAGCGCTGGGGGAAATCGCCGAGCGAGCGCAGAGCGTCCATGAGGCCGTTGAACCAGCGATGGGCACCTCTTGGCGACGCCGCCGCGATCCACCGGTAGGCCTCCTCGATCTCTCGGTCCGCTTCCGGGGAAAGCTCAACGCGGTATGCCATACTTTCGACGAATCCGTTGATCGGTCCGCCCGAGGGGGATGCCTTTCCCCCGCTTGAAGGACTCCAGCCCTTTTCGGATTCCGGCGACGGCCTCGGCCCGCTCGATCATCTCCCGCAGTTTCTGATAGGACGTCACGTCGTGCACGACGAGTTCGGCCTTTCCGTTCACGGTGAGCACAAGCGGTTGCCCGGTCTTCTTGAGTTGCTTGGTGAAGGCCGCGGTCTTCCGCTTAAAATCGGTGAGGGGGCGAATGTCCCGGGTCAGATCATACATCATCGGGCCTCCTTTGCTCAGCACCCTATACGCATCTTATAAGATGCTAACATCGGGCGCGGCACGAGTCAAGGGCCCGGCGCCAGAGATGATCGCGTCCCGGCCTGCAGCGATCACCGCGCTTCTTGTGGTCGATTTCCACGAAGAGGTAGGAAGCGAGTTGGGTTAGCGTTTGTTCAGCCACGGCATCAGCGAACGGACGGTCTTGCCGGCGCGTTCGAAGAGGGTGTCGAGGTCAGCGTCGTGGAGTTTCTTGAAGTTCTTGCCGCCGCTGCGATGCTCGGCGATCCACTCCTTGGCGAAGGCGCCGCTACGAACCTCGTCGAGAACGCGCCTCATCTCCCGGCGGGTCTCTTCCGTGATAATCCTGGGGCCGCGGGTGAGGTCGCCGTATTCAGCCGTGTTGGAGATTCGCTCGCGCATCGCGCTCAGGCCTTGTTCGTAGATGAGGTCCACGATTTGCTTCAACTCGTGAACGCATTCGAAGTACGCGAACTCCGGTTGGTAACCGGCTTCGACCAGGGTCTCGAAGGCGGCCTTGGTCAGCGCCGTCACGCCGCCGCAGAGGACGACCTGCTCGCCGAAGAGGTCGGTTTCGGTCTCGTCGGCGAAAGTGGTCTCGACGACCGCGGCGCGGGTGCTGCCGATGGCGTCGGCCCAGGCCAGCGCGGTGCGCTTGGCCGATCCGCTCGCGTCCTGATGAATCGCCATCAACGCGGGAAGTCCCCTTCCCTCGACGTACAACGACCGCAGCAGCGACCCAGGCCCCTTCGGGGCGACCATCACCACGTCAACGTCGCCCGGTGGCTGGATGAATCCGAAACGAATATTGAACCCGTGGACGAACCCCAAGGTTGGACCTGAGCGTGCATCCTGAGACCCCTCTCCCCCAACGGGGGAGAGGGTAGGCTGAGGGGGTTCCGGGACGCGCCATGAGCGAAGCGCCGGACCGATCTCCGCCGCATACACTTCCGACGCCGACTCATCGGGCAAGGTGAGAATGATGAGTTCGGCGTTCGCAACTGCATCGGCGACGGGGAGCGGCTCAAATCCATCCGCCCGCGCCGCGTCGTAGCTCTTGCCAGGCCGCTGCCCGACGACCACGTCGATGCCGGAGTCCCTGAGGTTGAGCGCGTGAGCCCGGCCCTGATTGCCGTAGCCGATGATCGCCACGCCCCAGCCGTGCAACGCGCCTCGCTCGGCGTCCGCTTCTCGATAGATCGTCAAGGCCATCGAAGCAATCCCGAATGGCACGTTCGCCGGACGCTTCCGAATAATAAGTGCACTGTCTCCCCACCGCCAGATTGTGCCGCGCCGGGAGAGGTGCGGGCGACCGGGTTCCTGTTTACTGCTGTTGGAACTGCTCCCACGCTAGCCCGAGTTGGCGGACGGCGGCGCGGACCGTTCCAAGTTTCAGGTCGCGCCCGCCCCAGTCGGGAACCACCGTCGCGCGTTTGGTCGCGGGATTGAACCATTTCCGGTGGGAGCCCTGGCCGCGGCGCGGCAGTTCCGTGCAGCCGAGTGCCACGAGCTTGCGTGAAACGTCGCGATAGGTCACGGCGACCCAACGAGGGTTTCGAGCCAAAGCGGTCCGTTGTCGACGCTCTGGGCAATCCCGGAGGGAAGCGGTCGGCACAGGTCCTGGTAGGTTTCGATGACGGCAGCGAGCGCGTCGCGGACGTTGGTCAGGGCCTCATCGGCGGTGTCGCCCTCCGTCACCAGTTCCGGCAACGCGGGCGAGGTGATGGTGAAGCCGCCTTCCGGTTGTGGCGCCAGCACGAGGGGGATTTTGTAGAGCATGGTGCACCGACTTTGCGGCCCCATCAGGCGATGCGTGTCGCCCACCTCGGCCGCTGCCTCGATTATACCACATTACCCGCCGGCTTGACCAGACTCTACGAATTCCAGGTCGGGCGGGTGGAGGCGAGAAAGCGAAGGCGGTTGAAGAGATGATGGCGGCGGGCGATCAATTCCTGCGCTCGTCGCAACGTATCCTCGTTGAACCGCCCGCTGAACCGCCAACTCACGATGTCCTCCTCGAGTTCCTGCCAGCGAGACGTTCCGCTCAGCTTTCGCTTGCGTTTGGGGTCGCGCTCCTCCAGCAGAGCGCGGACCTCGGATTCGATCCGTCGAAGCTCCACCGCGACCCGGTGGGGCGACAGCTCGTTCGCCCAGTCGCCGGTCTGCTCCGGGTGAGCAATGGGCGCGGCGGCGGCCATGTCGCTCGCACCCTGGTCCTCGGACACAGCCTGCGGCAAGGCAACCGCGGAGTCGGCTAAGAGTGCGTCCTGAGACCCCCCCACCCTACCCTCGGACCCTCCAGGACCCTCCCTCCTCGGTCGGCTCGTCTGACCCTCGGTCGGCTCGTCCGACCCCCCAGCGGGGGAGAGGGGTTCTAGGATGCACTCCAGCGTATCGGCGTCCGGTTCGATCGCGGGGCCTTCCAGTGAACGGGAGGCGAAGTCCGCGGTTCGTGGATCATCCTCTTCAACGACCGCATCGGTCGCCGTGTCCTCAGCCGCGTACGCGTCCTCGATCGTCGGCGGATCGTCGGCGGACGTTCGGGCCTCCCGATCGGGTTGGGGCAAGTCGGACTGTGGGATCGAAGACATCGAGAGCGTTGCATCCTCTTAGCGGCGGCGCTGGTCCCTGGAACTACCGTTCGAGTGCGGTCTGCATCGCCAGGATCGCATAGGCCGTCACCAGGTGCGGATTGCCCTCGTACCATCGATCGGCCTCATTGACCCAGCTTCCATCGTCGCGCTGCAATGACAGCAGCTTCTCGCACAACTCGTCGCGCCAGGCGTGCGGCAGACCGCCGACGTCGCTGACGGACTCCTGCCCCCAAGCCCGCATAGCCCGGGCGAAGACATAGTAGTAGTAATACAGTCCCTCGCGCGACTGAGCGCCGGGCATGTTCGGATTGTGGTCCAGCATGTAATAGCGGCGAATCCAATCCACGGCCGCCTTCACGCGGGGGTCGTCGCGATCCACCTTGGCATATAACAGGCTCTTGAAGCCGGCGTAGGTCATGGAGCCGTAACTTCGGAGCCGCGGACGGTCGGCCTCGACCTCCGTACCGGCCTTGGACTCGCCGCCGTTGGCCGGAGAGTACACGAATCCGCCGTCGCCGCTCTCGCGGGCGAACGGCTGGTCGTTGGTCTTGTCGAGCATCTGGCACCGCGAGACGAACACCATCGCCTTCTGGTAGACCGGGTCGTCCGCGGAGAGCCCGCTATCGTGCAGAGCCTCCAGCATGAACTGGGTATTAGACAGGTCCGGTCGTTTGCTCTTGCCGTACCCCGCCCCGCCGTACCAGGCGCTCGACGCCTCGTGGCCCTCGCCCTCGTCCCACTGAAGCTTCTTGAGAAACGCTTGGGCCTCCTTGATTCGCGCGCCGAGGGCCGAGTCTTTCATCGCCGCGAGGGCCATCAGGGCGACGCTCGTGTGGTAGTTGGGCATCTCCTCGCCGTCGACGTAGATGCCTCCGTCCCGTTGAACGTGGCGGAGGATGGACTCCAGACCGCGGCGCACGGCGGGATGATTCGGCCCGTAATCCGCGTCCTGGGCCAAGGCCTTGATGACAAGCGAGGTGATCGCCGGGTTCGATTTACCGAAAGCCTCCCACCCGCCGTCCGCCTGCTGACCGGCGATGAGAAACGTGAGGCCCTTCTGGATGCTCGCGTGAACTCGGACCGCAAGCTGGAAGTCCAAGGGCTCGCCCGCGGAGGCGGTTGCGCTCGCTGAGGCCGCAATCGCCAGGGCCGCCAGCCGGGATGTCCAAGGCACCGACCTCATCAGCGTCCTCCGTCCGCTACGGGACGTTCCTTCGTACGCTGATTATAGGCGGGTGTCTTGCCTGTGAAACCCCCTTCTCGTGAGGCGTGGGCATCTGGGTACGTGACACTTCCGGCGGAACAGTGGGCGCATCGTTGCGAACGGGAAACCGTGACTCGTCCGAACCCGGAGCGCCAGCGACGGGCCCACCCCCCTTTCTGCCCAAGACCCCGCGCTTGCGCCTTGCTGTTACCCACATTTCTTGGTGGTGTTTGGGTAGCTGTTGAGGAGCTAAACTGCGTTATCAGCGTCGCGGGCATGGATGTCTCGCGATTTCAGAGCGGCAGGGAGGTTTGAGTGTGTCAT
>JAZDHF010000024.1:0-2071 GCA_043806315.1 Planctomycetota bacterium
TGGTACCCAACCCACGGATATCAGCAGGATCAACCGTCGCGATTACTGGCCTCGCCTCTTCCCTGACCCTTCACACTCGACGGCATCGAGACCGTGTGGGGGACGGTGTCTTCGAAGTTGACTTGGGAAGTCATATCAACGTCACAACTGAGCCGCGGCGCTGACAGGCTCGGAGCGCCGTCGGCTCCAGTTGGTGTTAGGCCGTGTACTCAAATGTGTTTACCTTCGCAGCTCGATACTCACTCTGGGTCCGTCGTCACTGATGACGGCCTTGACGAGGCGTAAACCAAGACCTGTGGCCAGGTCTTCCGAAAAAGACATCAGCGCTCGGCGGAGCGTGAGTTTTGTAGCTGGCACTGCCGAAGGGTCGCCACCATATCGCAACTCCGCTTCCAAATGCCAAGTCCCCACTGAGAACCGCACCTCGTCGTCATGAAAACGTTCGAGCAGTTTGGAATCCAGCCACAACTCGAGAGCAGCCAAGAACCTCGCGGTGATCAGTGACCGAGTGTGTGAATCGTTCTCGGGGAGCTGAACGTCCATGAGTTCAATGTTGTCCACCTCAACGGTAACGTCCTTTCCGAGGGAATCGACATGTAGCGTCACAGCACCCGCAACGTCGTATTTAGTGTCTCGTGCGAACCAACCGCGGGTCGCTCGGATCGACAAGGTCGTGCCGTCAGCAAGGTCCAGTCGGCCTGGCAATGGCGAGCCCGCCTGCACGTCCTTGGGTAAATCCAGACTGCTGACCCTCAACGCCGCAATGTCATCGCCGTCTAAGACAAATTGACCGGAGACCAGAGTTCCCTCGTAGACTTGTCCGCTCCTGGTTCTGAGCCTGACGCTGAGTCGAATCATGGCTAGTACCTCACTGAGGAACGGCAACGCCACGAATGAGCCGCGCACCGCAGTGGAACGGCTCGGCGAGACAACAGGTGCGACGGCTCCATTCGGTTGTTAGCACTACCTTGTCAGATTCAATGATTCGTACGTGCCGATCCAATTCTTTGTACTTGTACTAATGTTTCGGATTTCTTACTATTGTTCGCGTGACCGAAGCCTGGGCCCGCAGCGTCCTGCAACGCCTGGGACAGTTCGCGGACCAGTTCGCGGCCTGCTTCGGCCGGCGTGTGCAGCGCGATGCGGCCAGCCAGTACCTCGAAGGCCTCTTCAACGACAGCGAGCGGAAGTCCATGCAGGCGATGCATGGGCGATTGAGCGAGCCGGGGACCTACCAAGCCTTGCAACACTTCATCACGCACTCGCCGTGGTCGGCGACGCGCGTGTGGGAGCGGCTCCGGGCGCTCGTGCCGGAGCGCGGCGGCATTCTCGCACTCGACGACACCGGCCTGCCGAAACAAGGGAAGCACTCGGTCGGCGTCAAGCGACAGTACTGCGGCGCGCTCGGCAAGATCGGCAATTGCCAAGTGGCGGTGTCGAGTCTGCTCATCGCCCCGCATCAGGTCTGGCCGCTGACGTGCGATCTGTACCTGCCCACGGAGTGGCTGACCGAGCCGACGCGCCGCGCGGAGGCGGGCATCCCGGAGGGCATGCGCTTTCGCGAGAAATGGCGTATCGCCTTGGCGCAGGTCCGCGTGGTGCTCAAGGCTGGCTTCGCGGTGACGGCCGTCGTGGCCGATGCCGACTATGGGCGTGTGGCGCCGTTTCGGCGTGGGCTGGAGCGCCTCGGCCTGCGCTACGCGGTCGCCATCCGCGCGGAACTTGCGGTCTGGCAAACTGGCGCGCGGCGCGCGCGGGCGGTCGGCGACCTGGCGAAACAAGTGCCCGATCGCGAGTGGCAGCGCGTCTGCTGGGGGCATGGGACCAAGGGCCCCTTGGCGGCGCGCTTCGTGGCCTTCCGCGTGCGCCCCGCTCACAGCCGCGGGGAGCGCTGGTTGTTGTGCGAGCGGTCGTTGGTCGACGACGAACGCAAACACTACCTGCTGAATCTCCACGCCACCGCCGCGCTCGAGGACTTGGTGCGCCTCGCGCGCAGCCGCTGGCCCATCGAGCAGCAGTACCGGGAGTTCAAGGACGAACTCGGGTTCGACCACTTCGAGGGCCGCACGTT
>JAZDHF010000025.1:0-2755 GCA_043806315.1 Planctomycetota bacterium
CCAGACGCGCTTGCCGGTCTTGCGGGTCAGCGTGTCATCGACTGCCACCACGAGGCCAGCGTTCGGGTCGATGAACTTCAACACCCAGCCAAGGATCACGCGGCCGATCCGGTCGGGCGACCAGCGCGCCTGACTGAAGAAGCGGTGAAAGCAACTGAAGGTCTTGATCTCCAGTCCGTCGCCGGCCCGAAGAATTCGCGTGACCACTTTCCGGCCACTACCGAGCAACCAGCCGGCGGCGATCACACAAAACGTTCGGAAGGATGGTTGGGTGAAACACGAAACAAACTGTTGGATCGACGCATCCATGGTCGATGGGAGAATCATCGCACGGGCCTCCTGCCCAAGAGTTCTGGAAATCCGTTTACGCCATCCAGAACATCGGCAGGCGGCCCGTTTTTTCACAAGCGGCAGAACGCCGGCATGACCCCAAAAAAATGCAAAACTCTAGTCTAGAACAAGCACGATTTGGGTGGCGGGCTTTAGTACTACAACGCTAAGTTCGTCCCGGGGCGTTGGAAAAGTCGCTTGCGATTTCAGGCCGCTTTAGCGGCCTTTCCGCCGCCGAAGGCGGCGTTTCAGGCCAGGCGTTTTACGCTTGGTTAAGCGACCAACCCCGATCCTGCTTTTGCAGCCCGTTTCAACGGGCTTTCCTGGGATCCACGCGATGCGAATCTAGCGTTGTAGTATTAAGGACGCACTCTTAATCGAAGAAGGAGCCAATCGTGAGAAACACTTTCCCGATAACGACAGCATTCGTCGCCCTCTCGCTCATCGCGGGGTTGTCGGTCCATGCCGGAGACTTTGCAACTGGTATACGGTCGACGGCGGCGATGGCGACGGATGCGGCGTTCGGCAAGTCGGAGCGGGGCTTCATGCTGATCCCGCAGCCATACACGGTCAAGTCACCGGTGTTTGACGGGGCGGGCGAGTCTGTCGGCGAAGAGCAGCAGACGGCGGTGCGGGCGCACGTGGAAGTGATCCAGGTGAAGGACACGCCGTGGGTACGCATCCGCTTTGGTCAGCACAACCTGGGGGCGGAGAGTTATCTGATCCTCACGTCCCTGCATGACGGAGACTGGCAGCGACTTGACTCGTGGTCGATGCCGATCTGGCAGAACACCAGCGCGGTGTTCAACAGTACGCAGGTCGAGATCGCGCTGCTTGTCGCGCCGGGTGACAAGGGCGTGTTCTTCACGGTGGACGAGGTGCTGGTCGCCGACCCGGAGGACTTCGCCTCTGGAACCGACCCCGTTCCCCTGCCGAATAACACCGCGAGCCTCTGCGACGACGGGGACGACCGCGTGCCGTCCAACGATTCGCGGGTGGGTCGGCTGTTCTTCGGCGGATGCACGGGGGTGGCTCGTGCACAACGGCGCGGCGCTGACGGCCGGCCACTGCGGCGAGCCGGACGGCAACATCACCGGCGTGCTGGAGTTCAACGTGCCGGATTCGTCGTCCAACGGCGTGACCCGGTCAGCCAGCACGAACGATCAGTACCCGGTCACCGGCGTTGTTTCCTCCGAATCCAACGGCGAAGGCGCCGACTACGCCGTGTTCGCCGTTGGTCCCAACAGCACGACCGGCCTGCGTCCGCACATCGCGCAGGGGTTCTTCCACATGACGGCCCTGATGCCTTCGGAGGGAACGACGCTGCGGGTGACCGGCTACGGATTGGATTGGGTTCCTCTTGGCACGGCTGGGCCGGGAGCCCATTGCTGCGACTCTAACGGCGACAGGGTCTGTGAATACATCTGTAATTCGGCGAACTGCACGCAGCAGACGGCCACCGGCTCGTGCAATGACTGCCTGGTGGGTTATGCGATCGAGCACACGGTGGACACCGCGCCGGCGAACTCGGGAAGTCCAATCATCTGGGAGAGCACCGGGCTTGCGATCGGCATCCACACGCAGGGCGGCTGCGATAGCTTCTGGTCGGACTACGACAATGCCGGCACGTGGGTGGTGTATTCTCCGTTGGCGAGCGCGATGAACGGCTTCCTGGGGGCCAACGTCTGGTGGGTGGACTGGGCGAGCGTCTACCCGGTCCAGTTCGGGCACGTGCTCTATGCGTTCAACCGGGTCAGTGCGGCCGTCGCCGGCGTCCCCGGTGGGGCGACGCTCGCGATTGTCGCCGGAGACTACCCGGCGGCCCTCGGCAACACCTTCGTCGCCGGCGCCGACGGCAAGGCAATGACGCTCACGGCCCCGGTCGGCTTCGTGCGCATCGGAAACTGAACGCGGGAGGTGAACAGGATTGATCGGCGGCGGATGCGATTGTGGGACTGCCCCGGTGGTCGAGTCGCGGTTGATCAACGGTGGGGCGACCTGGGAATGTGTGTGTGACAGCGAAGGTGTCGCGGCCTACGCGATCTGTGCGAACGTGAAGTGAAGCGAGAGGTGTAACCGTAAGAAGTGCCGCAGGGTTCACTTCAGTGCATCTTCCACTATCGATTCCCTTGGAGGGAGGCGAACGATGAGGCGTCGGTTCGATAGGTCAATGCTGCTTGTCATCACGTCGGTGATATGCATGGGCCTGGGTGGTCGGTCGGGGCGTCTCGCGGTTCTGGCCCTTGCCGACGCCGGCGCTCCGCCCGGTCCAGTCGGCGCGCAGGAGTCGACCGGTTCGGTCAGCGCCCCCACGAGTTGGGCGAATGAACCCGACGACGTCGCATCGAAGGACGGGACCGCGTCGCCCAAAGTCGACGTGCCCGCCGCGCTGGAGCCCGAGGACAGCCGAGGCTTGGTCTCTTTG
>JAZDHF010000026.1:0-2490 GCA_043806315.1 Planctomycetota bacterium
CGCCGTGGAAGTCCTGCGCAAACAATACCCGAAGGCGTTTGACGAGGACGACGCGGAACTCAAGGCGGAGTTGGAAGAGGACTACGACATGATGTTGGCGGGGACCGACTCTGTTCTCATGCAGACCGGGCATACCCGCAGTATCGAGGGCATGATTGCCGTGCTGACGCTTATCCGCCGCCCGTCGCCAAAGCACCCGCAGGGCGTGCGGCTCATCTGCACGCGCAGGCGCACGCTCGAACTCAAGCCGCTCGACGCGAAGGTGATCGCCCGGCTTGACCGGAACCCGGACCTGTGGTGCCCCTACTTCCAGGTCAAGTACCGCGAGTTCCCCGACGCCATGTATCCCGACGGCGCGATTTATCCCGCCGTCTCGACGCAGGTGCTCCTGAACAAGTTGCAGTCGGACATCGCCACGGACATTCACAAGCAGGGGCGGTCTCGGCGGCTGATACGGGAATCGACGGGCATCCGTCCCGACCAGTTCGACGACATCGGCAGCGACATCCGGTGGGACGACGACCCCGACGAGCCGCGCACGGAGCCGGTATCGTGGGACCGCCCGCCGGAAATCAAGACCGACTACTGGCGGCTGTACGACCTGTTGAGCAAGTCGCTCGACGATAACCTTCAACTCCACGACCCGTCGCGCGGAGCGCCGGGTGGAAACGTGCAGTCGGGGGACCAGGTCGAGTTGCTGCAAGCCCGCGACGACATGCACCTGTCGCCCGTGACCGACCTCATCGGCGATACCGTGTCGCGCGTGTTCGAGCGCTGCCTGATATTGCAAGCGATGTACCAGTCGAAGCCGATTCATCTTGTCGGAGTCGATTCGCGGACGGCCAGCCCGTTCTCGCTGATGGACTTTCAGATGCACGCCGACGACATGATTCATCCGATGGTGCGGGTTCGCACGGTCAGCCGCAGCCCTTATGACAAGTTGCAGGCGCTGGAGAACAACAAACTCCTGTTGCAGATGGGGGTGTTGCAGGCGGCTTTGCCGCCGCCTGAAATCATGCGTCGGTTCGAGATGGGCGTCGATGCCAGCATGTTCGAGGCCGATAACGAGCACCGGGTCATCGCCCGCGAAGAGAACAAGGACATCCTCTCGGGTAAGCCTGAGCCGATGGTCCGGGACTTCCACAATCACCCGGCGCACATCGACGAGCACAACCGCGAACGCAACTCACTCCGGTACGGGCTTGCGCTGACGGAAATCAAACTCGCGCTCGACAGGCACGTTCGAGGGCATGAGGCGCAACTGAAGGGCATCATCGAGGGCCAGGCGGCGATGCAGGACCCGAACCGGGTGCTGCCGCCGGAGCCGCAGATGGTCCCGATGGGAGGCGGAAGGTAACGGAGGGGAACATGGCAACCTGTGGGAACACGCGGCACGGTTGGAAACTGCTGGTGCAGCAAAGGAATCTGCCGACGATGCCGATCCTGCAGTGGTGTCGTAAATGCGGGGCGATTCGGCGGACGTGGTTTCCCGTGCGCGGGCCGGTCGTGCGTCGCGTGACGTTCAGGTATCCGAAGGGGAACTAACGGTGCCCTTTCTCAGCAAAGCGCAGCAGCGATGGATGTTTGTCCATAAGAAGGAAATGGCGAAACGTTGGGCGGCACATACGCCCAACATGAAGCGGTTGCCTGAACACGTAAGGAAACGGGGGAAGCGCATGAAGCGCTGATAAAAAGCACGAGCGGCCTCGCGGCTAATCCCCGCAAGAAACAGCGAAAGGAGCGACGTAGCGTGGCGACCCTCGACCAGTCCCGAATTAGCCAGATTCTTGAGAAAGATGAGCGGTTGCGTTGGGGGGCCGACACGCGCAAGTTCTTGAAAGAGGCAGCCAGAGAGCGGATGAAGTGCAGTAAGCGCAGATAAAAATCCCGACGAGACTCGCGGCCGATCCCCGCGAGGACTCAGGAAGTCAAGCGGCCGTGTGGGGCCACACCCCTACCGGCCGCTTTTTTGTCGGGCAACTTCTCTGTTGCACCCCGCACCGGGGCGTTCCCGGCGCGGGAGGCTCACGGACGTTTCTTCGCAGTGGTCACTGGTGGAGCGCACGGGCCAACCCTTTACGGGCGCACCGGCCAACCAAGCCACACACACGGGAGAATGTCATGTCTGAAGCATCGGCCAATGCAGGAGGCACGGGAGCATCGTTCACGCCGTCGTTCTCTTTCAGCGAGGATAAGAAGAGCGTCACGCTCGAAACCGCGCCGGGAGAGAAAACCACCGTCCCCGCAGAGAAGTTCCTCGCTACGTACCACAAAGGCGTGGGCTTCGATGCACAGGGGGAAACGCTCGGCAAGGCCCGCAAGCAGGGGGAGGCATCCGAGCAACGGGCCAAAGCCTACGAGGGACTGTTCGGGAAACACTACGAAGTCCTTCGCGGCATCAAGGACGAGGCCAAGTTCCAGGCCGCTCTTGCCGCGTCGCTCGACGCGCTCAAGGGCAAGCCGGGGAAGGTTGCCGCCGCACAGGACGAC
>JAZDHF010000027.1:0-2811 GCA_043806315.1 Planctomycetota bacterium
TTGCTCATCGCCGCCGGCGGCGTCTGGAAAGGAAAACGCCTGATCGGCGCCGAGTGGCTCCGCGGCCACGCCGGGCTCGATATCCACGTCGTCGCCAGCGACCCCGGCACGATGGTCGCCATCGCCAAGATCAACACCAAGGACTTCCCCTTCGGCACGGAAGTCCGCACGCAAGGAAAGTTCTCATTTCCCAAGGACCTAATCACCGGCCCCGTGGCGAGGAAGCAGGAATAGGCGTAGGTGTAGGTGTAGGTTCACAACTCCTGACACAGCCCCTTCATGATATGACAGGTTTCGGAGTCTGAACGGCCAAGCGGAGGCGGAGGTGGGTGCCGGGGAACGGGACGGCCATGGCATTGAGTTGCTCGCACAACGCGGCCAGCACGGCCGTGCGATGGGGAGACGATTGGGTGGCCATGATCACACCCAGCTCGTTTTCCGCAATCTCCAGGCGGGCAGGCGATTGGAACAAGGCGTGAAGGAGGGTGCGGCCTTCCTCGTCGACCCGGGCGTAGTGGCCTTGGAGCATTCCCCGCAGTTGTGTCTCCACCTGATAGGCAGCCATCTTGATCGTATCCGCGATGAGTTTCTTTTCCGTCTTCAGCGTCTTCCGATCACTAGCCGAGATTCTCGGAGGGATCTTCTTGCGCTTTGCGAGCAGCCGCTGGACCTTCGCTTCGGCTTTTTGAAGCTGCTTACGGAGTTCGGCGTGCGCGATCTTGAATCCTCGCATCGTCGGTCGGGCGGCCTCGTCGTTGGCTGCGGCTTCTTTTCCCAGTTCGCTCTGGAGCCGCGCGATTTCCGCACGGGTCTCCTTCACCCGCCGCGTGAGCCGGAGCCACTGAGGATTGCGGCGGTCGGTCGTTTCCGCCACCTCCTCCGCCCCGTATTCCACCAGGGCGTCCAAGGCAAACTCCTCGTCCATGTACTTGAAGTAGTTCTCCTGACGCCAGCGGGAGAAGATGCGGGTGGCCACCATTACGGCAGACAGGTCCTGGCGATTGGTGAAGATCGCCGTCTGGCGGCCATCCTCGCGCAACACGCGCACCTCCCGCATCCAGAGATACCGCTTCGCCTTCTTCTTGGTTCGTCTGGTGTTTCGCTTCTTCCACTTCTCGACGGGCAGTGTTCCGACGCGCGCCCGGGGTCGGTCGCAGATCGTGTATTCTCGCCATGTTCCGTCGATCTTCTGCCGCTGAGGGGCGAACCGATCGGAAGCCAGGGGCTTCGTCTTGCCCTTGCGGTACGTGATCACGTCGAACCTCGCAGCGATCAGCCGCGCGAAGAGCTTGGGGCTGAAGCCGCCCCGGTCGAAGATCGCCGTCATCCGCCGTTGGTCGCCCACCAGTCGCCGCACGTCGGCCAGGATCGGTTCCAGCACCTGCGTCAACTTCGCGTTCATCTCGCTGGTCACCACCAACAGCGGTTCGCCGTCGGCCGTATGCACCCAGGTATCGGTGACCGCGGGCGTGACCACCTGTCGTTGGGGCCTTTTCGCCTCAAACAGCGGGAATTTCCCATGATATTCTCGCACGTGGCCATCGAGGTACAGAAAAGCCACACGTTCCTCGGCCTCGCCGATCCGCCGGCGGGCCATTTCCTCCATCAACTGCTTGCCGCGTCCCATCTCCGCCAACCGCGCGAACTTGCGACGTACCGTCTTGACTTCCGGCGCCCGGTCCAGGCCCAAGATCGCCCCCAGATCCTCAGGACGGTATTCTTTGAATTGCTCGGGCCGCTTGATTCGCAACAACGCCGCGAGAAACAGCGTCACCACAATTGTTCGCAGACCGTAGAACGACGGATGCAGGGAACCGTATACCTGGACGAAGGTCTCGATCAGCCCGTGACGGACCAACAACGGCACAGCCAACAACGCCCCGGCGCGCGGCACACAGTCCGCATCGGCAAACAACGGTGCCGCATCGTCCAACAACCCCACGCGGGCCAGGAACCGATCGCCACTGCGGTCACGGGGATCGTGGTCCAAGGTGAACGACGGCGTCGCAGGCGACTCGACCGAGGCGGTAGCGTCTTGCCCGCACGGCTCCGGCGACGGCGTGGAGCAGACCTCGACCGGCGAAGCCGTTCCCGCAGGCGTCTCTGGAACGCTTTCATCCATGGCGGCCGGTGCCGAGACGATCGCCTCGGCTGGGATGGCCTCTTCAACGGTCAGGTTGGTCTCCGGTGTCGGCAGCAAAGACGCAGCCGCGGCAGACTTGCGCGTCAATCCCAATCGCTTCAAAGTCCGACGGATCGTGGCCTCGTCGACTCCCAATTGCTTGGACATCTGGCGGTTGGACCGCCCCGTCTGAAACCACCAGCGAACCAAACCCTCTTGGCTCTTGTCCAACTCGCGACCGCGGCCCGTACGCTTCTTGGACACCAGACCATCGATCCCATACTTGGCGTACCGCCGTTCCCAACGGCCCTGGGTCGATACGTCGTGGCCGAACGCGCGGCAGATCTCCTCTTGTGTGCCGAGCCGCGACTGACGCAATGTGACCGCCACCAGTCGCAAATGCACCTCGTCCGCCAAGGCGACGCGATAGATCGGTTCGTGCCAATGGAAGACGACGCGGTAGCCGTCTTGATCGACGAACCACACCGAGCCATTGAGGAAGGTGCGACCGTCCGCCGCCGGTTCTTCCAGGGGCAGCAACGATTGAGCAGAAGCGTGCGTGTTCATGCTATTACGACGCACGCCGCCTCAAGAACGTTCACCAAAACAACGCACGCATTCCGCCGCACGCCCGCTCACGATACCCGCAAAACTCCCAGGAAACGTACGACTGTGTCAGGAGTTGTGAA
>JAZDHF010000028.1:0-2052 GCA_043806315.1 Planctomycetota bacterium
ATGTCCTTCCTGCTGATAGCCATGCTGTGAATCCTTTCTCCCCCTCGAAGGGGGCGGGATTACAGGCGGGCGGCCCGCCTGCATCCCTCGTTGGAGACCTCTGCCGCTTCGTACCGCCGCGAGCAAGAGTCCCTGGTGTCACGTCACAAACCCTGCGCGGCTTACGTCTCCAACAGGTCCCGGATGACCGCGTGCGAATCCCGCCGGATGCAACCAATCTGCGAGTACTGCTTCAACTGCATCCGGTAGGTGTCGAGGTTCTCAAGCCGAACGAACATCTCCTCGTCCATGACCTCCATCGGGAGGGACTTATAGGCGAGGTCGGAAGGCTTGATGAGCATCACACAAAGAGCCCCGCAACATTCGTCCACGACCCAAGAGACCATCGAGTCGTTGACCATCTGGTCAACGGTCTTGACGCCCGCAGTCACGCGAGTCTTGTTCACCCAATCCACGTCGCGGCTCTCGTCCTTGCGGAAGCGATGCCGCACGGCACCCGCGCTGTAGAGCACGTAGGACGAATCCACGGAGCGGTCGCGCGAGTTCTGCGCAATCTTCCGGGCCGCGTCCTCCAGCAACTCGCCGGTGAGGTAACGGGCGCTGGTCGCCGTGAGCGTCTGCGCCTGCCACGACTTGTAGGCGGAAGCGTCGCCGCCCTGCAAATCCTCGTAGTAGTCGTAGGCGCTGCTGTTGTTGGAGTCCGGGCCGTCCACAATACCCACGAGGCCCATCGGCACCGCGTCAACCTGCGAGCCGGACGACTCGTCGAAGAAGACGTACTCGCTGGCCGCACCCGTCGCAGAGCCTTCGGTGACAGTGAAGGATTCCGCCGACGGGTCCACGGAGTCGATTGTCACGGTGTTGATGCCCTGCGTGTTGGTGCCCTTGCCGGTGGTCCCGTTGTAACTGTCGATGACCATGCCGGGCAGGAGCCGCCCCACGCCGGGGTACGCCTCGTTGCGGGTGCAGACGTAGGTAACGGTGGAGCCGTTGTCGGTCGCGGACGCGATGAGCGCGATGGCGCTCTTGCCCGCGCCGCTGAACAACGCCTGCGCCTGCCACTTGATGCCGAACTTCGCGTCGGCCACGGCGTCCGTCAGCGGGTCCACCAACTCCTCCGCGCTGCGGATGTTCTTCACCGGCCCGTCGTACTCCGCCGTGCTGTACAACCGGCAGAGGTCGATGCGGTGCTCATACCAGGTCGCGGTGCTGCCCGGAGGCAGGGTCTTGCCCGCGCCGCGCTGCCCGACGCCGAGGGCCTTCGCGGCTTTGGCCGTGATGTAGGTGTAGTAGTTTTTGCCGCCCGTGCGCTGGATGCCCTCGGCGCTCGCGAGCAACTTGTCGAGGAAGAACGTCGGAACTTCCGTGTTATCCTCGACGGTTGGCCGCAGGTCGTACTTCAGAATCGTGCGGACTGCGGACTCACTGATGGTAGACATGCTTCAAACTTCCTTTCTGCGTCAGACCGACGACAGGCTGTTCAGCCGTTCTTTCAGATACGCCCTGAACTCGGGCGAATCGACGGCTGCCTTGCTGCGAGGGTCTGCGTTCACGGAACTGGTCGCTCCGCGCCCCATCAGCGAGGTGTTGCCGAAAGTCGCGCCTTTTTCGGCGACCTTGGCTGCCTCGGCTGCGTTGCGCTTCGCGTCCATTTCCGTCTCGATGAGTGCGGCTATTTCGCCCACGACTTCCGCAATCGGCTTGTCGGAGTTGGGAGCGGCGATAAGGGCCTCGTTGAACACCATCTTGCGAAGTCCCTGCGGGACGTTTTTGGCGTCCATCGCCTGCATCAGTTCACCGCGCAATTCGCGCGCCCGGTCGCGCTGGTCGAATTCCGCGCGAACCTCGTCCATCGTCAGGCCCTTCGGGGGGTTCCGTCGCGGCGGACTCGTCGCCGAGAAAACTCAGCGGGTCGTCCTGTGCGGCGGCAACCTTCCCCGGCTTGCCCTTGAGCGCGTCGAGCGACGCGGCAAGAGCGGCCTGGAACTTGGCCTCGTCCTTGATGCCGCGAAGGACTTCGTAGTGTTTCCCGAACAGTCCCTCGTAGGCTTT
>JAZDHF010000029.1:0-2309 GCA_043806315.1 Planctomycetota bacterium
CCTTTCGATGGACGAGGCTCTCGCGGACGTGGCGGCGTGGGACCACCTCAAAGTGGGCCCAGGGACGTTCGACTACGACGTTTTCGGACTGCCGGCGGCCAAGACCATCGAGGGCCTTGATCGCGACCTTTGCGTGCTCCGGACGACGCATAATATCGCGGACGAATCGTGTCTCTTGGTCGGCCACGAGAGCACGCTGAAGTGTCTTACCCTGCGCGGTCGTGCGGGCGGCGGGAACCCCGTTCACCTGCTCGACTTCGGGGGCGCGGGGGCCAACGAGTTCGTCAACCTCGACAACGTGAAAATAGACAGCCCCGATGGGCAGCTCTTCCGCATCCATGCGCCCATGAAGGCATCCCAGTGCTTCTTCGATCTGATCGGGTACGCGACCTACATGCTGGGCGTTCCGACGCGGGCATCCACGCTGACGAACTGCAAGCTCAGGTTCACGTCCGCAGCCGCGTACACGGCTTTCCAGGCCGACGCAGGGCTCACGCTGAACTCGGTGGACATGGAGAGCCTGGGCGCTGGGTCGGTCGTGTGGGTGTCCGGGACCGCGGGCGCGCCGGACGTCTCGATCGTGGGAGGTTCGACCTTCGGGGCCGGCGCTGCGACCCTGCTCAACGCAGCCTTCGCGGGCTCATACCGGATCGCCGGCAGGAACATGGGCGGGAAGCTGCTCGCTTCGTCCGCCGCTGGCGCGCTTCTCTACTCGCGTGGGAACACCGGGTATCCGACCGACGCCGAGATGGTCGCCAACTTCACGGCTGGAACGGTCAAGTGCATCGACTTCGGTTTGGCGCGCGTCGTCACGGATGCGGCGGCTACGGGTGTCGGATGGGAGACCTTCATCCGCTGCAACCGAGCGGGAACCATTACGTACACCCTTCCGCTCTGTGCGAGCATGGGTGTTCCCCATCAGTTGATCACTGACTCTGGTGGCAATGCGCACAGGTTCCCGATTCGTGTCGTCTGTCAGGGCACCGACACCTTCAGCGATGGCACGACGAGCCGGACGATCAGCGAGCAATGGGGCAACCTGCTGCTCGCGAAGAACGAGATTGCAGGATTGCCGGATACCTGGAACATCCCCGGCTCTAGCAAGCCGAACGCGGCGATGTTCCGGGGGCAACTGCTCACGTCGGGGTTCACCGAACAAGGCTCTGCGGAACCATGTGGCGGCGTGAGCTTGCAAGGGCGGGGGCTGCTCGGAAACATCACCTCGGTCGGCGTGAACACTTCCGGGATCGACGCAAACGGCCTCTACTTCCGCCAGTCCGTCTCGGGTGCCGCGAACGACCGCGTATACAGCTACACCGCAGCGCCCGCAGGACCTTTCAGCGGCGCGGCGGACTGGGACTTGGTCTTCCGCTTCGCGAGTGTGCTCGCGTCCAACGACATTCGGCAATGCTACGGGATTTGTGACATCACGGGCGGGGCCATCACCGACGTACTCGACGGGCGCGGTGGGGATGCCAACGACCCGGATCACCCGTACGCGCTGATTCAGAAGATCACGGGCGCTGCGACTGCGCGCTTGAGCGTCAGGCCGAACACGGTAGCGGGCGGCATCGCGGTCCCGACTGTGATGAACTTCGCAACCTGGACGCCCGCGGCCGACACGTGGTACGAGGCGCGGATTGAGAAGCGCGGCAACACCTACAAGGCGCTTGTGTATTCAACCACGGGCGTCCTGCTCGACCAAGCCACCGTGACCCCCGCGACCGTCATGCTCGCGACGGCAAGTCTCAAGTGGTTCTCGGGATTGAAGGACACCACGGGGGCGGCGGGGCGGGATCTCAAGCAGTACGGATCGGCCACGAATCAGCAGTTCAGCGGGCTGGGGGTCTGATATGTCGTTCGATCTTCCGCGACCCGCACTGATCGCGCACCTCGGGGTGGGGACCTCGGGGGACTATGACACGGCAGCCAAAGCGTTCGCGGACAGCGCATCGTGGACCGTGCTGAAAATCGGGCTCGGGACGTTCGTCGTGCCCCAGGGAACACTTCCGGCCGGGAAGTGCATCGAGGGCCTCGATAAAGACCGTAGCATCCTTCAGTTTTCTCACAACGTACTGGACGAGCCGTGCCTATCGGTCGGCAACCAAAGCACGCTTAGAAACTTCTTTTTGCGCGCTGGGGGTACGCCGGGTGCATTGAACCGTGTCCATCTCATCGACTTCGGTGCCGCCATCGCGGGGCAATACGTCGTGCTCGACAACATGCGGGTAGACAATGGAGGGGGGGTACAGCCATATCGGATTGATGCGCCGGTGAGGGCGTCGAATTGCTGGTTCGATATCTACACG
>JAZDHF010000030.1:0-2065 GCA_043806315.1 Planctomycetota bacterium
CGCTTCGTCCATCATGGGCCGCAACGCCCGAAACTTCTGCCGAATCCGTTCGACCGTGGTTGCATCCTGCACGAACCAAACATCGACCCATACACCCCAGCGACAAGAATAATTCGCTCAAATTATATTTTCGCAGATCCTCACGCTTGGGGTTCGGGAAAAACCCCGCCCCGTGAACGAGGCGGCTCGGACCGTCCGCTCCCTGATCCGCCTGCGGCGGACGGCTCTGATTGGCCCGCCGCCGGTGCTCGAACCTTCACCATGGACCGTTCACTCCATACGATTCTCTTGACGTCCCCCCGTCGGCTGGCCGATAACTGTCGTGACGTCGTGGGACCCCGGCGCGTCGGGGTTCGCCGGACTTGATCGAGTTTCGCCGGGGGAGCCCCTTGTATGCGTCGATTGCTTGCGGCGGCCATGCTGATGGTCGCGTTTGGAACCGGGTGCGCTACCCATCCCGCTAGACCGCCTCATCCCCTGGGTCCGAGCCCGACACGCATCCGCGAGACGCAGCCGCGACCGCCTGAACAGCCGCCCGAGCGCATGACCGCGCGAACCGCGCCGGGCGAGCCGGCCTGGTTCCCTCGCGGCGGGAAAATCAGCCCACGTTGGACCACCATCGTCGTCCACCACAGCGCGACCCCCAACGGCGGCGCCCGCAGCTTCGACCGTTACCACCGTAACAAGGGATGGGACGAGCTTGGCTACCACTTTGTGATCGGCAACGGTACCGACACGCCCGACGGCATGGTTGAGGTCGGCTCGCGTTGGTACAAGCAGAAGCACGGTGCCCACTGCAAGACGCCGGACAACTACTTCAACGAGCATGGCATCGGCATCTGCCTGGTCGGGGACTTCACCAGGACCCGCCCGACGCAGCGCCAGCTTGCCTCGTTGGAGCGGCTCGTCGGCTTCCTTTGCGACCGCTGCGACATCAGCCCCGCCCGGGTCGTCAGCCACGGCTCGGTCACCCACAAAACGGCCTGCCCGGGTCGGTTCCTGCCGATGGCCACGGTTCGCCACGCGGTGGCCTCCGCCTCCGCCACGAGCCTGCCGTAGCACTGGCGTGAAAGGGGCCAACTTGCCCCGACAGCCCGCGGGCGCGAAAATATCGGATGTGCTAAACCGCAGCCGCCCCCAGACCGATGGGTATAACGACCGGATAAGTGGGGCGACCGCAAGTCCGGTAATGTTGATCGGGGTCCGCGGATCGGACCAGAGACGATCGTAGACGAACTCAACCGGACACCAAGAAGTAAGTTATACGGGCTTCCCCGCGAGGCCCTGTTAGGAGCACGAGAATGGCAACACGAAGCGTGCGGACGCGTTTGCTACGGACGGCGATGGCCCTAGCCCTCGGCGGGTCGGCCTTCCAGTTGAGCGGTTGCGATCCGGCGGTCCGGTCCACGCTGCTGGACGGCCTGGAGACGACCACCAGCAGCTTGTCGTCGGCCTTGATCTCCGCCTTCTTCCTGAGCCTCCAAGACGACAGCAGCACATCCGGCGGCCTAACCACCACCGGCGGCGGCACAACGCCGTAGCAGTCCGTCCCGCAAGCGGCTACAGCGCTGCCTGGCGTTAGGCGCGCTCTTTCCAACGGGCGGGATCTCGGCTCGCGTGCATCACGGCGATGACCACGACCGCGTCGCCCTCCATCAAGTAGAGCACTCCGAACGGAAACCGGGGGGTCACCGCTCGGCGTATTTCCCCGTGAATTCGCGGAAGGGGCTATCCGGTTGACGCAAGGTGATACTACCCGTTGTGGTTGCCGCCAACGAGATCGCGATACCGCGTCGGGCCGGTGGTGGCTGCCTGTTCCATAAGCCGATGGAAAAGCAGTCCCCGCGCTCGCGAGCTGCGACGGTTGAAGCGAAACGTGTATTCGTCGAGGTAGTAGTCGAGGTGCTTTGCGTCCACCCCTCCTACAATGTTGCAAAACAATCGCTCGTCCGGCCGATAATCCTTGAAACAGTCATCTCCCGGGTGCGGCTGCGGCCTCGTTACGGACAGGTGTGGCGAGGTCGGACGGATGAAGTGCGCGCACGGTTTACCGCCGCAAATGGGA
>JAZDHF010000031.1:0-22479 GCA_043806315.1 Planctomycetota bacterium
TTCGTGCTCCTCGAATTCCTCGAGTTTTGCGATGCTTTGAACAACAGGGTGTTGTCTGACAGAGATTCCGTTTTTGCTCGTAACTCGTGATTTCTCAAATAGTTACGTCCTCAAGCGTCGAAGCCTGATGAATAAGCCGGGCTACGCCGGCGCCTCGCCGGCCGATTTCCCGCCCCTGGAGCAGATCCGCAAGGACATCGATCAGACCGTGGCCGAACTGACGGCAGCCATGGGCGCACCCGTGCTCGAGCATTACAGCGGACCCGTGCTGTTCGACGAGACGGCGGCCGCTCAGCTCTTTCGAACTTTGCTCGCCGACGGTCTGGCTGGCCGGGCGATCACCATCGGGGAGGAGCGTCGGAACCCGTTCGACCGAGAGAACTTGGAGACCAAGCTGGGCACGCAGATCCTGCCCAAATCGTTCCAGGTCTGGGACGATCCAAAAACTGCCAAGTCAGGGAACGAAGTTCTGATGGGTTCCTATGATTACGATGATGAAGGAGTGCCCGCCGAGCGCGTCGAACTGATCAAGAACGGCAAGCTCGAGAAGCTCTGCCTATCTCGGACGCCGACGAAGAAGCTCTCAGGTTCGAATGGCCACGGCCGACGGGGCTTGGGCGGCGGCGACGTAGCGGCCAGCATCGGAAGCCTGTTCATCGAGGACAACCAAGGAGTTCCGGCGGACCAACTGAAGGCTGCTCTCATCGACGCCGCGAAGGAGGCCGGACTCGACTACGGCGTACGCATCAAAGCTCTCAAATCGGCGGACTCCGACGTGGGCAGCGGCCGCATGGGCGCATTCATGCGTATGATGCGCGGCGGTGGCCGCGAGGGCGTGTCCGTGGGCGAACCGGTCGCGGCGTTCAAGGTATTTGTCGCGGACGGGCACGAGGAGCCCTTCCGCGGATGCGAAGTCGGCCCGATTCGCGTCCCGGAACTGAAACGTATCCTGGCGAGCGGGGATAAGCCGCAGGTGGTTAGCAGCATCGGCGAATTCGGTTTCGCCAAGCCATCCGCCCCTACAGCGATCAGTGCCCCGCCCGTATTGCTGCCAGAGGTCGAGCTATCCAAGCAGGAGATGGAGCACGACAACCCGCCTATCTTGCAGGCACCCGTCCTGCGATAGACGTGTTCATCCCGAATATTCCGTACGTGTCCATCCCGAAAATGCCGTCCGGTTTGATTGAGACACGTCAACGTCTGATGAGTTGCCGCAAGAGGCAGGAAGTCTGCGAGCGGTGACGACGCAATGCGCAACCATCGGATCCCATCGCTCCGATCACTCGACCTTCTGCGCAGCGGGAAACCAGGAGGCGCAGCGCTTTCAGCGACGTCACCCGCATTCAGGCCGCGCGGCGATAGCGATGATGTAAGCCGACGACTTGCGGAATTGCGATAACTCGGCCGCGGCAGGGGGGGGCGACCTCTCGCTCGATCGGCGAGTTTCGCTCCAACGAGAGTTGCGTTCGCACGTTCAGGTAGTAGTCGAAGTACGATAGCAGGATGCGTCACAGGTGTCGTTCGTTGAGGACGATGAGTCGAGTGGGCCGGGGGAATTTCACCCCCAGCTCCTCACAGAACCGGACGTGAACGTTTCCGCTCATTCGGCTCTTCTGATTCCAGCCGACGGCCGTAAGCCCACGTGCCAGAGAATCAGCAGGTCGGGATCTCGCGACGCGACCCGACTCAGCCATCGGACGGCTGCTGTGTGGCGCCCGCGAAACCGCTTGTACTTCCAATATGCCCAACGAATCAGTGCGTTGTGCAAGCAGTAGAGCACACGGATGAGTTGCGAGCGGTAGCGCGGCACTCGAAGACGCCCGACATTCACCGCATATGTCAAGCGTATTCAGACCAATACGCAGAAAGCAAACGCAATTTGGATTCGCTAGGGAAGTTTATGTCGGCGTCGTTGTCAGGAAGTGACTCGCGTGGACTGAAGCGCCGGTAAGCACCGCAAAAAACTTTCCGGGAGTCCTCGTTCTTGATCTTCTTACCAACGAATTGTGCGCGTGATCACCGGCGGTGGTTGACCTGGAATAGAAACATCTTAAGTGCCGAATTCGTGGCAAACGACATGGCTACCAACGCGCTATTGAAGTCGGTCCCATGTGCAACACAGGTCGCATTGACGGCATCGTGGCCCTGATCATGGCGGTGTCAAGGATTGTTCGCGATGACGAAATTGTATTCGACATGCCGAGGACTCCTGACCCGCCTTCAGATTCCGACGCGCTAACCGTTCGTTTACGCAGAGCGGGCCTTGATGGTCTCCGGATCTCGCGCCATGGTCATAGCCGTGTCGTAGGTGATTTCGCCCCGCTGGTACAGGTCGAGCAAGGCGTGATCCATAGTGATCATGCCGTGCTTTCGACCCGCTTGCAATTCCGTGTAGAGCTTGTGGATGGTGTTTTCGCGAATGTGGTGGCGAACGCCCATCGTGCCAACCAGCACTTCACAACAAAGGACGCGTCGACCGCCCTGCGAATACGGCAAGAGTTGTTGAGCGATCACCGCCTGTAGCGTGTTGGCCAGCATGTAGCGGACCTCAGCTTGCTGACCTTCGGGGAAGGCGGAAATCACCCGCTGCACGGACTGAACCGCGTCCGGGGTGTGGAGTGTTGCGATCACCAGATGTCCGGTCTCAGCGGCCATCAGGGCGGTGTACATGGTTTCCCGGTCGCGCATCTCGCCGACGCCGATCACGTCCGGGTCCTGGCGGAGCACGTGTACCAGCGCCTGATAGAACCCGTGCACATCGGTCAGGACTTCCTGCTGAACGACGATGGCACGTTTAGAGATATGGGTGTATTCAATCGGATCCTCGATGGTGATGATCTTCTTTCGCGACTCGCCGTTGACGCGATCGATCATGTAGTTAAACGTCGTGGTCTTTCCCACCCCCGTTGGGCCGGTGATGATGACCAGCCCGTTGGGTTTACGGGCTAACTCATCGACAATCGGTGGAAGAGAAAGCTCCGAGCGCGTCCGGATGGCCGATTCACTGAGGCGAATGGACAGCTCCGGATTGCCCCCTCGGAAGTAAATAGTGACCCGCGCGCGGTCCGACTCGGCGAACATCGTTGAAAAACAAAGCTGCCAGCTCCGGTCCAGGGTACTCTTCTGCTCCTCATTGAGGCATTCGTAGGCAAGCGCCCGCGCAGATTCGGGAGTGATCGGCTCACCCTTGGCGACGACGATCTCGCCGTCCACGCGGAAAACCGGCGGCAGGCCGACGAGGATATGGATATCGCTCGCGTTGTGTTTACGGCCCGAGCGCAGCAGCGTCAAGATAGTCATCGACCGCTCCATCGCCGCCACAATCCGCGGACCCACGCGCCGGGCGAGACGATCGCCAGTCGTTGCAACTCGTTACGGGCCTCGCGGTAATCGGGACGAAGCGAAATGCACTGCTCGAAACTAGCAGTCGCCGCCGCACGAAGCCCGAGGTCGACCTGACAAAGGCCCATCTCATACCAAAGGTAGCCGTTGGCGGGTTGGTGATCGACGGCCTCCTTCAGATATCCCAGCGCGTTGGTGGACCGACCGTAATAGCGGTAAATCCGCGCGATCATCGCACGATCAAACCAATCGGAGAGCGGCTCCAATAACGCTTTTTGGAAGCAGTCCTCGAAATGCCTTTGACCTTCAGCGAGCAGGACTTCGCCGCGAACAATCCATCTCCACGCCGAGCTGCCGGGCGTTTGCAGTGAACCATCGCTGCAGGCCATCGCGGTCCGGTGGTCGTGAAGCCGCGCGCACGCCTGTCCCTTAGCGGCGAGCAGTTCGCCGTTGTTGCGAAAAAGCTCCAAGGCCTTGTCCGCCCACACGCGGGCTTCATGATGTTCGTCGAGCTGCACCAGCATCTGCACCTGTCCCACCCACGCCGCCACGACCGCGCGATTCGCCTCCAAACATCGCGTGTACAACCGCAACGCCGGCTCGAACCGTCCCCAGCGGTACTCCCCGTGCGCCGCAACCAAAAGTGCTTGTTCGTCCTGTTGCTTGTCCTGCCGCTGCTCCTCGGCGTGGTCCCGCTCGTGCTCGCGGTCGTTGAATTCCAGGTTGGCGAACCGTCCCGACATGAATCGCTCTACTCCACACGCCCAAAGTTAGACCAGGGATGCAACCGAAAAACGACCCGCCCTAGAATATCGTCACCGGGCACGTGGACGAGTCTTTCGATGACCGGCCCGACCGGAACCTGACCGTGGACCGCGAGGGGGACGGTCGAAGGGAAGATGGCATATTCTCCCGGTCCAAGGGTAACGGACACGTTTCCGTACCGTTGCAAGCTGCCCAGCGGATGGGCGTAGGACGAAGCCGGCTCGCCGTTCAAACGTAGCGATCCGTTGGCCAACTCTACACGATCTCCAGGCACGCCGACTATGCGATCCACGGCCAAACCGTCAGGGATGACGTACCAGTACGTCCCGCCCGTCCGGATGTCGGCACCGCGGATCCGAAAAACCACCAAGTCGCCGCGACGGAATGTGTCCGGTCGAAGCCAACGCCCGTCGTAGAGGATGCTGTCCCCATTCCGGAGGACTTCTGTGGAAATCACACCTTGGAGGGGTAGAGGAACGTAAAGCCCGCTCCCTGCCCACTCGACGCCCCCGTATGCAACGAATCGCACGATCAGGAAGCAGAATACGCCGAATCCCGCGCGCCGAATGACGCCTTCAAACCGTAATAGGGGTCTCATCGCGGCGACGATCCCGGCCGCATGGATGGCGGCCAAACCCGAGACCCAAAACACGTAGGACAATGTCCCGATCGACGCCAGCGTGGCAAGTAACACTGCGAACCATACGATCAACAATGGCCAGCCAAGAAGGCCGATCCCCTTTCGAATCAGTCCCAGACCAGGGATCAGCGATCCCATGACCGCGTCCGGTACATCCGTTGACCAGTTTGCCACCCACCTCGACCGAAACGCGTCAGCGACCCGTTTCAGCCCCAGCCGTGACCGATACCACACCTGCCGCCACCGCGTCGGTGAATGCACCCACGACGCCCGCGGCGGAAGAACCGCGACATCCCCCAGATTCATTCGACTCTGGCAGCGCACGCAAACGTCCATGCCTGGGACGTTCTCAAAACCGCAGTTGATGCATTGCATGGGTCAAACCTGGGTGTGGGACGAAGTCTCAAGCATTGCGATTCAGGTGACGCAAGTGCCTAGCCCGTGGACTCGCGCACCTTGGCGTCGATACGAACCTTAGCGTCCGGCGCATAGTAATCTGCCGTGAGCTGACGTTGCTCCTCTTTGCCCACGATCTCTTTCAGCAGATCAGCGAGGTCGACGCACCGCTGTCCCTTCACGCCCTTGATCTCCACCTTAACCTTACCGGCGGGAGTGAGGGTGATGTTGAATTCGGGTCGTTCCATGAGGCGAGTCTCCAAACGAATCTTACAAACGGACGCGCATCTGGATGGAACCGTCCTGCAGGACCTTCTCATCCACAAGGGAGTAGTTGCGCTGCTTCAACTCAGTCACCAGCTTGTGATAAGCGTACTGTTGGACGGCGCGGCCGGCGACCTCCTCGCCGATCTTCTTGAGTTCTTTGTCCGAGTGCTTCTCGCCGGTGACGCACACCGTGCAGGCGCCCCGTTCATCGCGCCCGAACTCAATGGTGATATCGCCCTTCTGGATGACCATTTTCTGCCCGCGGGCCATCCCCTCGGCGACCACTTCGCTGTTCTCAATGTCCGTCTCCACGCGTTTTTTCTTGAGCACTTTCTCCCGTATCGAGGCGGACTCGACGGCCGTGAACCCCATGCTCGCCGCCGCACCCATAACCGCAGCCATCATCGTCGGCCACGCCGCGATCACCAACGGAGTCAACACCAAACACGCACCCATCGCTCACATCTCCAACTTTCGCCGCGTTTGCGGCGCGGCCTCGGCGTCGCGGCGCGAGGCGAACCGCGCCCGACCCTCGGCCCATGCCCGCAAACTCGAAATCCCCTCCGCCATCGTCCGCGACAGCGGCACCGTCTCGCGGAGCGCCTTCAACAGATCCGACGTCTCCAACTCCTTGTCGAGGTAAAACACATCGTACAGCGAACTGATCACCGCTTCTTCGATTTCCGCACCGCTGAATCCGTCCGCCGCCTCGATCAGCGGAGGCAGATCAAAACGCACTGGCTCGCGGCCGCGCTTGCGCAAATGGATTTCGAAGATCTGTCGGCGCTCCTCGGCGTTTGGCAGGTCGACGAAAAAGATTTCGTCCAGTCGGCCCTTACGCATCAGTTCCGGAGGAAGCTGCGATATGTTGTTGGCCGTGGCCAGCACGAAAACGGGCTTTTGTTTCTCGCTTAACCAAGTCAAGAACGTGCTCATCACGCGGGCGGTCGTGCCTCCATCGGTATTGGCCGACCCCTGTGAGCCCGCGAAGGCCTTGTCGATCTCGTCCACCCACAACACCACCGGTGCGATGCTCTCCGCTACGGCTATCGCCCGGCGAATGTTCTCCTCCGAGGAGCCGACGAGGCTGGCGAACATCCGCCCCATATCGAAGCGCAGCAGCGGCATGTTCCACATACCGCTGACGGCCTTGGCGCACAGACTCTTGCCGCAACCCTGCACGCCCACCAGCAGCACGCCCTTGGGGGCGGGAAGTCCGAACTGCCTCGCCCGTTCGCTGAAGGCCAGGGAACGCTTCGCGAGCCACTCCTTCAACAGGTCCAGCCCGCCGATGTCCTGTTTGGCCGTCGTGGATTCATAGTATTCCAACAGACCGCTCTTGCGGATGATCTGCTGCTTCTCGGAGAAGACCACGGTGACGTCGTCGCCGCTGAGCTTGCCGTCGTGGACGATCGCCTTGGCGAAGACGTTCTCGCCCTCCTGCAGCGTGAGTCCGAGTGCGGCCTGCACCAGCTTCTCGCGGCCCTTGTCGTCCAGCTCAATCTTGACCTTGGCGTGGCTGGAGACGTCCTCACAGATGCGCCGCAACAAGGCGTCGAACTCCGTCGTCCCCGGCAGAGCAAAGTCGATGACGCACACGTCCTTTTCCAATTCCGGGGCGATCTCCATCAGCGGCGAGGCGACCACCAGGGTCTTGTAGCTGTCGCTGAGGGCCAGGGCCACCTCGCGGAGCTTGCGGATCACCGCAACATTGGAATCCCGGGCGCGCATGAAGGGGTGGAAGTCCTTGAACAGATAAATGGCGGGCTCCTTGTACTCGATGACCGCATCGAGGGCCTCGATCGGGTCAGCCAGCGTCTTGGGTCTTGGTCCGTGCCCGGCCGCCCCCGCTTTGCTCAAGCCCGTCGTCACCGACCAGCAGAAAAGCTCCTTCTTTCGCTTTTCCGCAATCTGCCGCAAACGCCGTTCGACCCGCGATTCCTCCCATGTCACGACGTAGAGAATCGGGTAGCGCGCGCGAATGAGCACTTCCAGTTCGTCGCTGGCCGCCCGCGACGGATCATTTTTGTGTGGTTGACTTTGCTCGGTCATGCCCGGCATTCCCGTTCTGCGGCCGATAGCCGCAACGCCAACTCCGGATCGCTACGGCACAGTGCCTCCGCGACCGGCAGCAGTTGTGACGGCAAATCCTGAAAGTAGATCCGTCCGTCCGCCCCGATGGTGATGGTCACCTCCAGTTCTTTTTTCCGTTCAAGCTCGGACATCGGCGTGTTTCTCCGTAGTCTATTCCGGACCGATCTGCAAATCCTTCGTTTGCAGATAGTCCCACGCCCACCGCATCTCATCGGCCGAGGTTAAACGACTCATCTTTGCGTCGCTCGTCGCCCGCCAGCAAGGCACGTATCCTGTGTGGAGTTGAAATCGCGCGCCGGGCAGATGCTCGGCCGTCCAGTCGACGACAGGGCGGAAGCAACAATCCACATGGCCCGGCATCAGCAGGTGCCGGATGATCATCGGCGTCCGCTCCGCCGCGATCCGTAGGTTCCGAGTAACCACTTCAACGTAACGCGCTACCCCCGCCAAGCGCTTTGCGCACTCGTCGTTACCGAACTTGAAATCGGCGATGTACAGGGCAATGACGCCGTCGAGCCATTCAAGCACCTCGGGGGCCATGTACATGTTCGAGTCCAGGGCGAGCGGGAGCGGTTTCGCCGAGGCCGCCGCCAGTTCAAGCAGGGTATGCACATGAAGACTGGGTTCACCGCCCAGCAAGTCGATGGTCTTCACGCCATCCGCCACACGCTCGGTCAACTCAGTGGCCAGTTCAACCGGGTCCACCCGCTCGCCGCGTGTCGGCTCGAAGCAGCCGGATCCCGTGTTGCAAAACGTACACCGAAAGTTGCAGCCACTGAGATACACTCGGTAGGTGGGGACCAGTTCCGGCTCGTCGCCGAAGCTGACATACCGTTTGAATACGTAGGCGTCCGCCCCAAGGCGGCAGGGGGCGGGTTCGCCAATGACGCGGTTCACTCCGCAGCGCCATTCACAGAGGTTGCAGCGTTTGAGCGCGTGTCTTGCTTCAAGGAGTCGGCGCCGGAGGGTTTCGCGATCGACGAAGGGACGTCCAGATGATGTCGCGGCAGGATACAAGGCGCCGGTCTCCGACAACGCGCTTCGGCTACACCGTCTGGAGGATAATAGGCACGGTTGGGTCGCAGGTACAACGAACCCCGTCCAAATGCTGGACGGGCATTCATCAATGGAGTCCTCGGCGCTTGGGGCATGTGTACGATCATGACGAACTCTACGCCGAGGCAGCGTAAAGGAATCTGCGTTCCTACTAGTCGGCTTCTCAACCCGAATAGTTCGTCTTCTTGTTGAACTCCTCGGCCTCCGCTTCCGCTGCGGCGCTGAAGGCGCTCGTAGATTCCCTTGGGCACGAGTCGGAAACCGCCGCGCCGGCGGTCCGCACCGCCCCCCACTTTTCGCCGCGAACATGCACGGAGGGAAGGCCACCAAACGAAGTCGATTCATGTTGTCCCGTGTCATCTTGGTCAGGGTAACTCTGACTAATCTCGCGAGCCTCGGATCCCGCCCACCGGTTGACAGTAACCGCCAACAACTGTCAAATCTGCGAATGCAGGGCGATGGGCCCCAAAGGCCCTTGCCGAACCGAGACTGATCGATGGCCAAGCGACATCGTTCTTACGATCACCGAACTCTCGGCCTATCTCAAGATATCGAAGTCCACGCTCTACAAGTTGGCCCAGGAGGGCAAGGTGCCAGGCCAGAAAGTCGGCCGCCACTGGCGGTTCCACAAGGAAGTGGTTGATGAATGGCTGGGCAAAGCGAATCCCGCAGCGCCTCGGAGAGCCGTGGGGACACGAAAGTGAGCAACGCGACGCTTAAACCCGGATCGATCGTGCGAGGTTCGCTGTTCCCCGAACCGGTGCAAGTCATCGTGTGCACGTCCCTTGGCGCGTCGATGAAGCTCATCGGCAAGGGACTCGATTCAGGCCGGGTCTACGAGCCGGTCCTTGATGCGGGACAGGTCGCCTCGCTTCACATCAGCCCGGATCGACCCCCATTCGATGGCGACCCCCTACATTTTCGACTCGGCATCGAGGCCCTGCGTCTTTCCTTGGCCTACGAATACGACCCATATTTCTCGCTCTCCATTGCACGCGTCGATCCGTTGCCGCATCAGCTCGAGGCCGTCTACGACTACTTCATCAAGCTGCCCCGGATTCGGTTCCTGCTCGCCGACGATCCGGGTGCTGGAAAAACAATCATGGCGGGCCTGCTCCTCAAGGAGTTGAAGATACGCGGCCTGGCCAAGCGCACGCTCATCGTCACACCGGCCAACCTGAGCTTCCAGTGGCAGCGTGAACTCAAAGACAAGTTCCGCGAGACGTTTGAGATCGTCCGAGGTGATGTGCTTCGGGCGAACTACGGCTCCAACCCATGGCAGGAGAAGAACCAAGTCATCACCTCGGTGTCTTGGGTCTCCCGAATCGAGGATGCCCGCGACAGCCTCTTACGTAGCAACTGGGATCTGATCATCGTGGATGAGGCGCACAAGATGAGCGCCTCCAGTGCCGACCACAAAACGCTCGCCTACACCCTCGGCGAAAACCTCTCGACCATGACGGATCATTTCCTGCTCATGACAGCCACGCCGCACAAGGGTGACCCCGAGCACTTCTGCCTATTCCTGCGGCTTTTGGATGCCGACGTCTACGCGGACGTCAGAAGCCTTGAAGAAGCGATGCAGCGAAAGTCCGCGCCCTTTTACCTGCGGCGTACGAAGGAAGCCTTGGTCGGCTTTCCGGACCCCGACTCGGGGCAGGTCAAGAAATTGTTCACCAAGCGGAATGTTCAGACCGTGCCTTTCCAGATCGACAGCGACGAGTGGGACTTCTACGACGCGCTCACTCGATACGTCGAGGACCAGTCGATCAGAGCTCAGGCCGCCAATGCCACGACAGGCCGCGCCATCGGCTTCACGATGGCAATGTTGCAGCGCCGTCTTGCTTCGAGCACGTATGCGGCGCGGCGCAGCCTCGAACGTATGCGGGAGAAGAGGCAGCGTATCCTCGAAGATCCGCAGAGCTACCGCCAGGAACAGATCGCCAAGAAACTGCCGGACGACTTTGACGAACTTCCCGATGACGAGCAGCAGGAGATTCTCTCACAGCTCGAGGAAGTGGTGGCCTCCGTGGAGCCTGCCGCCCTTCGAGAGGAGATCATCGAGCTCACGAAACTGATCGACCAAGCCCGTGTCCTCGAACAGCGCGAAGTGGAAACCAAGCTGGTCAAACTCCGTAGCCTGATCTCCGACCAGGGCGTCTTCAAGGACCTGTCCACAAAGTTGCTTGTGTTCACCGAGCACAAAGACACGCTCGATTGCCTCGTCGACAAGCTGACGCACTGGGGTCTGAACGTCACTCAGATCCACGGCAGCATGAAAATCGGGGATCGCGATAGCCCGGGTACACGCTTGCACGCCGAGCGCATTTTCCGGGACCTCGACGGCGCTCAGATCCTCGTCGCAACCGAAGCGGCCGGCGAAGGCATCAACCTGCAATTTTGCTGGCTGATGATCAATTACGACATCCCCTGGAACCCGACTCGGCTCGAGCAGCGCATGGGCCGCATACACCGCTACGGCCAGGAGAAGGACTGCCTGATCTTCAACTTTGTTGCTTCCAACACCCGCGAAGGACGGGTGATGGAAAAGCTCTTCGAGCGCATCCAGCAGATCGAAGCCGATCTGGACCCGAACCGGACAGGCAAGGTCTTCAACGTCCTTGGCGACATTTTCCCGGCGAACCAGCTCGAGAAGATGATTCGCGACATGTATCTGCACAACCAGACCGAGGAGAGCATCAAGAGCCGAATCGTCGAGGAGGTCGATACCGGACGCTTCCGCCGGATCACCGACTCCACGCTCGAAGGGTTGGCCAAGAAGGAGTTGAACCTTTCGGCCATCGTCGGCAAGTCCGCCGAAGCCAAGGAGCGCCGCCTCGTTCCCGAAGTCATCGAGGACTTCTTCACGCACGCCGGTCCGGTCGTCGGTCTCTTGCCCAAGGAGTCCGCATCCGGCAGCCACCTCTATCGTGTCGGCCGAGTGCCGCGCCATCTTTGGCCCGTCGGCGACAAGCTCGAACCGCGCTTCGGCAAGCTCGGCAAGGAATACAAGCAGATCGTCTTCGACAAGGCACTACTCGCCAAGGACGCCACCAGCGAATGGGTCACGCCTGGCCATCCGCTGTTCGAAACCGTCCGACAGACTCTCTCGGAGCAGGTTCGCGACGATCTCGTACGCGGCGCCGTGTTCTTCGATCTACACAGTAAGGAGCCGTACCACCTGGACGTCTTCTCGGCCTCAGTGAAAGACGGCCTGGGCAACGAGCTGCACCGCCGACTGTTCGTCGTCCAGTCCTCATCGGAGAGCCGCATGGCGGTCAAGCAGCCGACGATCTTCCTGGACTTGGCCACGGCCCCGAAGGGCACGTCAGTCCCCGCGGGTGACGGCCTCCCCGGCCTGGATCAGCGCGAGCATGCCCTGGTCGAGCAGTGTCTCAACGCTTTCCTGGCAGAGACCGCCGCGCAGCGCAGCCGCGAGACCGACACAATCCGCCGGCACATCGAGATCAGCCTTAATGAGCTAATTCATCGCCAGAACCTGACGTATGCCAACCTCTCCGAACAGCAAAGCAAGCTGAGCAGTCCGCCACCGTATTTGGCGGCCAGCCTGAAGCAATGCGAGGATCGGCTGGACGAGCTAAACTCTCGCCGCGAGCGCCGTCTGGCCGACCTGACACGCGAGTGCCAGTGCACTATCGGCGACCTCCAGCACGTCGGCTGCGCCTGGGTGCTTCCACACCCGGATCGCTTCACACCGTCGATCCAGCCGATGGTGCGCGACGACGAGATCGAGCGCATCGCCGTTCAGGCTTCGATCGCCCACGAAGAGGCACAGGGCCGGCAGGTCGAGAGCGTAGAGGCCCAGAACCGCGGGTTCGACCTGATCTCCCGCCGACCGCATCCCGAGGATCCGGCCACGGCCATTGATGTGAAGTTCATCGAGGTAAAGGGCCGCGCCGGCGTCGGCGAGGTTGCGCTAACCACCAACGAGTACAAGACTGCCGAGCGACTGAAAAACGACTACTGGCTGTACGTGGTCTACAACTGCGCGTCTTCGCCGGAGGTGCATGCCATCCGCAACCCAGCGCGTCTCGGTTGGAAGTCCATTGTAAAGGTCGAGCACTATGTCGCCGGACCCAACGAGCTGCTCGCCGCAGCGGACGCAGAGGCACACGGACGATGAATCGCGATATTCATGTAGGAGGCTGCTCGATGAGCCTCTTAGTCTGGCAAAGAGCAACGCAACCTGGAGACGACTACGCGTTGGTGCTTATCAATCCTGACGCCGTCGACGTCAGCCGCCTGAAAAACCTCTTTGCAGCAGTCAAGACGGCTAAGAGCGCGTTGACGTTCGCGGTGGCCGACGACGATGCGGCGCTGCGTGATGAGGTCCGCAAGCTTCTGGCCTGGCAGGCGATCAAGGACGAGGAGGAAGACAAGCTCGACGACATCCAAAAGTCTCAGCTTGCGGAGAATCTCAAGAAGGCCCAGCGCGATCTGAAGGAATGTGTTTGGCGAACCTACAAAAACGTGGCACTTCTCGGCAAGGACAACAAGGTCCGCGTGGTCGATCTCGGCCTTGTGCATTCCAGCCAGGCCAACAGCATTATCAAGCTGATCGTGGATCGCCTCCGCCAGGACGGCGATATCGAGTCGGGCATTAGCCCGAACTTCCTTGTGCGCAACTGGCCGCCGGCGTTCACCGAGTGGAGCACGAAAGCGGTTCGAGACGCGTTCTTTGCGTCGCCGCAGTTCCCGCGACTACTTGATGGCGATTCCGTCAAGGATACGATCGCGCGTGGTGTGTCCAGCGGAATCCTCGCCTATGTCGGGAAGGGCAGCGGCGGCTACAAGCCGTTCGTGTTCGACTCTAGCCTGACGGCCGACGAAGTCGAAGTCTCCGAGGACATGTTCATTATAACGGCCGACGAAGCCAAGAAACACGTCGAACCGGCGAGGCTCGTGAGCCTGGCCATCCAACCTGAACGTGCCCAAGTGAAGCCTGGAGCGCATGTCGCGTTCCAAGTGAAGGGGCTCGATCAACATGGACGCCCGATGTCTGTACCGCAGATGGCGTGGAACGCTAAGGGCGGCAAGATTGATAGCAACGGCGGGTTCATGGCCGGCATGGACGAAGGCGAATTCTTGATAGACGTGCGCGCTGGTCAACTGCACGCGCAGGCAACAATTGTCATCGCGAAGCAGGAAGCTACGCTGCCGCTCCCACCCACACCCTTGTCCATCCCGAAAATGTCATCCGGTCTCCTCGGGGCGTGATGGGGCGGCATCCCGAGGTGATGATCTGCGAACGGAACCGAGGCGGGCGCAGCGTTCGGGTGTTTGCGAGCGATTCTTGGCTGTGGGCGGACAGGACGCGTTCAGGGCGGGCACCTGCGAAGCGAAAGGTAACGCTCAAGCCGCGCGGCGATACCGATGATGCAATCCACCGACTTGCGGAATCGCAATCACTCGGCCGCGATGAGAAAGCTCGATCTCTCGCTCGATCGGCGAGTTTCGTTCTAACGAGAGATGCGTTCGCGAGTTCAGATAGTAGTCGAGGTACGAACGCAGAATGCGCATGAGATGACGCTCGTTGAGAACAATGACGTAGTCGAGGCACTCGCGGCGGATTGAACCGATCAGGCGTTCGCAATACGGATTTTGCCAGGGGGAGCGCGGTGCGATGACGACTTCCTCGATGCCCATGTTGGCGATGCGTGTGCGGAAGCGCTCGCCGTAGATTCCGTCGCGATCGCGAATCAGGAATCGCGGCGCCTCATCGAACGGGAAGGCTTCCACGACTTGTTGCGCGGCCCACTCCGCTGTTGGATGCGCCGTGACGTTGAAGTGTACGACTTGGCGCCGATCGTGACGAAGAATGACGAAGGCGAAAAGTAGGCGAAATGTCGCTGTCGGCACAGTGAAGAAGTCAATCGCGACGACGTCCTTGACATGGTTGTCGAGAAACGTCCGCCATGTCTGCGACGGCGGCTTGCGTGGGTGAACTCTGTACTCGTCGATGGTGGACTCGGCGACAACATGGCCCAGCAACGCGAGCTCGGATTGGATCCGTGGCGTCCCCCACAACGGGTTCTCGCGGGACATGCGGCGGATCAGGTTGCGAATCTCGGCTTTGATCTTCGGTCGGCCAACCTTGGCAGTCCGCGACTTCCATCGCCAGAAGAGCTTGAAGCCCTGACGATGCCAGCGGACCACGGTGTCGGGCTGCACGATGAGCAAGGCCGCCCGCCAATCCACCCAAATCCGGGAGAGCAACGCCCAGAAGATCCGGTCGCGATGCCGGAGCCGAGGCGTTTTGGACTTCTGCTGGAGAATGGCGAGTTGCTGTCGAAGGGCGAGGTTCTCGGCGGCGAGTTCCGTTCTGTTACGAAGAACGCCCCGGAAGAACAGCACCAGAATGCGAATCACGCCCATTTCACAGCCTCCGAAAACCACAATCGCGGCTCGGAGACGATAACCCTGGCGCGGAGGTCGTCAATCCGTAAGTTCTTTGTTGGCAAGGCTGACGGAATATTCGGGATGGACACCCCTACGGCTGTTAGCCTGACTTGCGGTTTTAGGAACCTCAGGTTGGCGATTCGGAGGGTTGTCGCGACAACCGGAAGGGCATCTTGGTGCGATTTGGTGCGCCTTCGAGCGGCCTTAGCGAATCGGCAACCGCGTCTCCGGCGAGCGGCTGAAGGTGCGACGAGAATTACAAAACCGCTGCTCTGCCAACTGAGCTACGGTGGCGAATGATTCCTATCTTATTGTAGCGTAAGCACTTACGGCTCTTCCCGCAATCGCTCGGAAAGGGCGGATTCGGCATTGGGGAGAATACTTTTCCCGGTCTATCCCGATGCCGATCGCGCATTTGTCATGCCTCTTGGCGGGGATTGACCGCACGGGACGACCTCGAAAACGCCTCAAGACCGATCGCTTCGATGACCGCAAGTGCACGACGATTCCCGTCACAGCGAACGGCAGGACATCCTACCCGAAAATCCACGTGCGCACCAAGGACGAGGATGCGGCTCGCAGGCGGTTGACCGCTCTGGATTACATCGACGAGCCGGCAGAAGCCCGCCGTCGAATCGACCGCCTCGCCAGTGCCACATCCGAAGCCCACGAGCGTGCGATGCTCTCCGATTTCGTGCTGCCCCCTATGTATTGCCACTCGGTGGCCATCGACGACGCGCGCCAGGAGTTGGGCGATGTCCTCGACGGTTTCATGGACAGGCGTACGCTGAAGACCATCGCGTGCGATGCCGTCAGTTCGGTATCCGACATAGGCTCACTGTCCTTTCTTCGATTCCTTGAAAGGCCGTGAGCCTATCGTTTTTCTAACGGCTACCCCAAGATTCGGTACACCACGATCGGTGTCCTCGCCGAGTTTGACTCTTGGTCGGCGCGAGGTACTCTATGTAGGCTGACGTTGAGGCGGCCCGGCGTGGAGGGTGCATCTTGCAGCCCGATGCGTTTCCGGGTGATATGGCCTCAGCGTCGTTGTTGCTTGGCCTGTGGTGCAACTGGCAGCACGTCTGACTCTGGATCAGAAGGTTCCAGGTTCGAGTCCTGGCAGGCCAGATAGAAGTGCCTTAAACACAACGATTTACGAAACAACGCCGATCCGGCCGGGTCGGCGTTTTTCGTTGGTGCTACGCGGGCGCTACGCCCTAGAAGAATACTGCATCGCATCACCGATCAGGCCCGTTTTCGTATCGGCGGGTAACGGGACGCCATCCGGGGCCGCTGCGCCGAATCCGCCGGCACCTCGAAGAACTATGCGGCAAGGTCTTCGATTGCCGAAGCGAGCGGCGGCAGATGGAGGTCCGGGAACTGGAGGCGCGGTTGAGCGAGCTGCAATCGCGATTGTCGGAATCGGAGAAGATGCGTCCCGCGCTGATCCGGCAGCGGGCCTTGGAACTGTTGGAGCGTCCGGCGCCGCAACCCGGCGGCGACGAGGGCCCCGACGGAGGGGAATCCCAGTTTGATTAGTTCACACCGGGGGCTCGTCTCCCTTGAGGCGGACGGCGTGTTGAGCGTCCAAGCTCCGTCGGGGGTGATCGGCGGCGAGTCCCGGCAGGGCGGTGCGGGGCGTGGACGCCGGACACGTTGACGCCCGCAGGCAAAGCTCCTACCCTCGGTCCATGCCCCGAAAGCCGAAGTCACCGAAGGCGACGCGGCGCACACGGAGAAAGACGGGGGCGGTCAAATCGAAACGGAAAGGTGCTCGAATGCACGAATCCGCGGTGCTCGCGCGTCCGCCGGCTCAGAGACAACGCCGGTCGTCGCTGATCGACACGCGCATTATTTATTGCGGCGACTGCCTCGACCAGCTTCGTAAGCTCCCCGACGCCTGCGTGGACCTCATCTACATCGACCCGCCGTTCAACTCCAACCGCAACTACGAGGTCTTCTGGGGCGAGACCAAGGAGAAGCGGGCCTTTGAGGACCGCCACGCCAGCACCCAGGCATACATCGAGTACATGCGGCCCCGCTGCCGCGAACTCGCCCGGATCCTCAAGAAAACCGGCAGCTTCTACTACCACTGCGACTCGCACGCCGGACATTACGTCAAGGTGATGCTGGACCAACTCTTGGGCGAGAACCTCTTCCAGAGCGAAATCATTTGGAAGCGAACGCACGCACACGGGTCGGCGCGCCGCTGGGCGCCGATACATGACAGCGTCTTCTTCTACGCTGGTTCGAGCGAATACACGTGGACGTTCCCGACCATCGCTCATGATCCCGTGTACGTCTTGAGGCACTTCAAGAATCGGGACGACGATAACCGGCGCTTCCAACCAATTACGCTGACAGGTTCCGGCACTCGCCGGGGTGAAAGCGGTAAGCCGTGGCGCGGGATCAATCCCACAACCGTCGGACGACATTGGGCCTTACCGGGGGAGGTTTTTGAGCGGTACAAGTTGAAGGGGGAAACGGTGCAGGACCGCCTCGACGCTCTTGATGCTGCGGGTTTGATCTACTGGCCGAGAGACGGCGACGGAACGCCGCGATTGAAGTGGTACGCCGACGAATTGGGCGGCATGGCAATGGGGACGGTCTGGACGGACATAGCACCTCTCTCGGCGAACGCCGTGGAGCGTTTGGGCTACCCGACCCAAAAGCCCCTTGCACTCCTCGAACGCATCATCAACGCCAGCAGCAGCCCTAACGATATTGTTCTTGATGCTTTCTGCGGCTGCGGGACCGCGCTTGTCGCAGCGGAGAACCTCAATCGCCAATGGATCGGGATCGACATTTCGCCGACGGCGTGTCGCGTGATGGCCAAACGCCTAAAGGACGTATGCAAGCTGCCCGAAGACGAAGCCCTCTGGCGGGTTGGCCGCGGGTTCGTCGTCCGCGATCTCCCGAAGACGGTGGACGAACTGCGCAAGTACCCGCACTTCGAGTTCGAGAATTGGGCGATCAATGCGCTGGGCGGGGTGCCCAACAAGACCAAGGTGGGCGACATGGGCATCGACGGACGCATCTACCCTGTCTCGGCTATCCCCAAGAAGGGCGGCGCGGCCGCGGGCGAACTGGAGTTCATGGACGTGTGGTATCCGATCCAGGTCAAGCAGAAGGACAAGCTCGGCCGCCCCGACGTGGATAGCTTCGAAGCGGTCATGACCCGCCACGACCGCACCAAGGGCTTCCTCGTCTCGTTCGACTACTCGTCGGACGCGATCGCCGAGATCGGCGCGTTTTTCCGCAAGAGCGGCAAGGTGATCGTGCCCCTGACCGTGCGCGAAATCCTCGACGAGGAAGTCGCTCGCAAGCTGGTGTAATTACACAACAAGGGCCGCTCCATGCTGCTCGCATCCTCCTATCGCGTTCACGACGCTGCCGCGTTTCTCGACGCGTTCATCGGGGCCGCAGCGGCGTCACGCAATTGGGAGCTTGACTACATCAAGTTCGATTAGGGTTCCAGTTTGTCTATGTGAAGTACGTCGGACGCCGGTTCCAGGGCAGGGGCCTGAAGGCGTCAGCCTTCTACCGGCTCAGTGACCCGACAACGCTCCATGCCACAATTCGCGCCGACGAGTGGCCGACGCATGTCCATGGGGATGAATCGGCCAGACGGCTCGTCAAACCGTTGTTGGAGGCCGCCCACGAAGCTTCCCGCCCGAAACTGAAAATCGTCCGACCCCGGCCCGCGCGGACGCCCGCGCGACCTAAAGGTCGCGGCTCGCTGGGGCAAAGAGTTCCGCGTCTCGACTTGGTCTAAACCGCGTTGTCCAAAAGAACACCGGCCGGAGGCGCTGCGAGCGATCCTCCGGCCGGTTCGCGTTCTTTCCCCATCCGGAAAGCACGCGAGCTTTCAGTAGTTAGACACCTTCGGTCGCTTGGATCGATCCGGCCCTTCGACCTCACCCCGCGATGAGACGATCCTGTTTCGTTTTCGTTCTGGGACGTTCCCGTCCGTCGAGGGACGGTGTGACGCCGGGGCCGATGTGCTCGGCCGTTTTTCCGGTCGTGCACGCCTCGATGCCGGCGGCGTGCGGCGGACGGTTCGATCGGGGCGGCCGTCGAACGCGATACCCAACTCTAAGATACGGCGCGGCGTAGGCCAAACCGAAAGACCGGATTACTCCCGATGCGCCGGGTTACCCGTGGACTCACGAAGACACGCGGACCCGGAACTCCATTTTGGCATGCTGGTTACCGTCCAAAATATAAACACTCACGGCAATTTGCTCAGTGTACATGCCCTAGCCTACCACAGGTCGGCACGTTCGGGTACGTTATTCCTTAACTCCTTGCCCCAAGCCACCGCGGACCGCCCCAAGTCCAACCGGATTTCTGCAAAAGAACGACGATTGGGTCTTGCAATGAAGGGGGCGGTTGGAGTAAACTACCGTAGGTTTACCGGACTCGGTCGAAGACGAAACACGGGTCGTACCCCGCCAACGACGACCCGTTTTGCCGAGCGTTGCTCCTCGGTACGTGCGCGGCCGGCGTCCTGCGAGGAGGCTCGCGGGATCGGACGTGCGGCGTGCCGGGAGCGTTTGGGTGGAAACGCTGGGGGACTGCGGCGATGCGTGACACACGGCTGACACCGCGCGTCGCACGCATGGGTTGGTAACAATCTGACGCCGCGGGTGAACCATCGGAGGAGTCAAACAAGAAGCACGATGCCGATGGTCCATTCCCGCGGATTCCGTAACGATTTTGTTTCAGGTGGTGGTTTCCGAGGTATGGAGGTAAGGAATTATGAGAGCAGCGAAAAATGTGTTGGCACGGCGACGTGCATGGTTGGGCGTGGCGGTGTTGGGAGCGGTGGCGTACAGCTTGGCTCTGGCCGGAGGACCGTTAGGGCGCACCTCGCTGAACGCGGAACGGAGCGGGAATAAGCAATCACGCGAGACTTCCGTGACCCCGCAGCGTAACGGCACAACATCGCTTGCGAAACTGGAACCGCTGTCCGCCAGCCAGACGTCCGCACCCTTCTTGCCTGCGGGAAACCCCTCCCGCGTGACCGCGGGGTCGATTCCCGCGACCGGTCTGGGAGTCATCGCCACGGTCTACGTGGACTGGCGGGATGACGAGGGTACGCGGCTTCGCCAGGCCGGGAAGCTCATCGGACCTATGCCCGGTCCGGGCGAGATGGGCGGGGTGGCGACGGGTGGTAATTGCAATATCGTCAGTTGCACCAATACAAGTAAAGAGCCGGTTGGCCCATGCCCCGGCGAGTGCTCGTTCGCTGTCCATTGCGACGACGCCAACCCGTGCACCGTTGACAGTTGCGATTTCATCACTGGATCGGCACCCTGTACCGGGTCCTGCGCGCACGATCCCGTGCCCAATCATACTGCCGGCGGATGCGACGACGACGTCTTTTGCAATGGTCTAACGACGTGTGAAGGTTCCAAGTGCCAACCGGGCAGCGCGCGGAACGAGGATTCGCCCTGCATTGCTCACTCGTATTGCCAGACGCCGGGCACCTGTAACCTGGTTTCGTTGACTTGCTTGACCGGCAACATTGGAGCGGATTGCACGGTGGACGATGACTGCGCCGTTCCCGGCACGGGAAGCTGCTCAGGGGGCGTTTGCACGCCCGGGCTGACCCCGCTGTGCTGCCAGGCGGTTGATGACCTGCAAACCTGTAGCGAGTTTTTCGCGAAGTGCTCGGACGAGAGCTCCAACGCCGGGACGGTCTGCACCAGCAATGCTGGTTGTCCGAAGGGCAAATGCGAGCGATGCCAGCCGTCCTGCACCCAGAACAGTGACTGCGCCGACGGACGCAAGTGCAACGGCGACGAGACATGCGAACGCACCTGCGTCGGCGGACCTACCCCCGGCATCGTCTGCACGATCGACGCGAACTGCAATGTCGGCGGGTCAGGCGGTTTGTGCCTCGGGCAGTGCCAGCCCGGTCTCAACCCCTGCGGCGCCGACGCCCGTTGTGCGGAGAAGAAGTGCGGGACGATCACCCCCATGGCGTACTGTCTGTCGGACGCCGATTGCCCGGCGGGTTCGCCATGTGTCGACATCTTCACACCGCCGGCGGTGCTTTGCTTCTTGGGTCGGTGCTGCGACCCGGCCCAGGACGACGCGAATTCGTGCTCATTGAATAAGCTCGCTACCTGTAAAAACACCGCTAATTCGCTGTGGTACATGGACGACGACGGTGAACAACTGTCGACCGACCCTTGCGGAGGATATAATCCGGCAGACGCTACGCGGGATCCCTTTGGGTGTCCCAAGTACTCTTGGGGATTAACCCAGCACGTCAAGGAAACGCCTCCGATCTACCCGGTGAGGGTCGGTCCGATCTCTGATTCACAGGTTTGCGTGCCGGCGCCGGGTGGTCCCGGTGGTGCATGTCCTAAGAAGTGCAGTGGATTGCCTGCAAACACCATCTGCACCGGGACTGGTCAGGGTACGTGCCCAAGCGGTCAAACCTGTGACTTCAACTTCGATCCGGCCGGGCGATTGTACCAGCTTGGGGATGACTACAAAGTGCCCAACAGCAGTTATTTGGAGCTCGAGGTTGTCCGCTTCGTCCTCGACGTGGTTAACCTTTCCCGGCTTTCGCTGGATGTTTATGACAAAGATGGGAAATTCGTCGAGGACATGAACGTTGGGTTTCAGACGGACTTGACTGTTGGACCCGGGATTGTCGTGTTGATCTTCAGAGCGCCGCTGACCATTCCGCCGGAGGGATGGATCGTCCTGCGGACCGCTGAACGGTTCATACCCAATTCCAAGGCCTTTTGGCTGTCCACAACGACCACGGCGGGAGGCGCGGGGACCAATTATCCCAATGCCCTGTGGATCAATGGGTATCCCGGTTTAGCGTCAACCGTCAACAACAACTTCCTCGAGATGTGTGTCGGCGGACCGAAAGCGAACCAGGCCTGTGTGACCGATGCCGATTGTCCGGGCAGCACCTGTGGGGCGGCCCCGGGCATCTTGGCTTTCGAGTTGGCCGGCGACAAGGTCGCCCCTCCCGTCGGGGCCTGCTGCGAACCAGTTGCCGGCGAGTGCGAAGACGGAGTGGTGTCTTGGGTGTGCGTCGACCAGGGGAAGACCTATAACGGCGACGGCACGCTATGCGCATCCTGCAACGGTGGAACTAACGCAGGACAGAATTGCCGGACATGCTCGAACGACGCGTTGACGTTCTGCGGGGAGGACCTGGATTGTCCCACGGGCGGCAATTGCCAAGTGGACAACAGCAAGTGCCCAAGTACGGAGTACACTTGTTCGACGGGTAACACCGATATTACTGAGTGCAACGTTTGTAGTAACAAGAAGTGCACCGGCGCCCGGGTGTGTTCGAATAAGAAGTGCAGCGGCCTGCCGGACAATACCGTGTGCACCGGGACTGGTCAGGGTACGTGCCCACTTGGTCAAACCTGTAACTTCATCCCCTGCAGTGCCGACGCGACCTGCACACCTACGGGCGGCACTTGCCCGGCGGTGGTTACGGTGTGCACCGGGACTGG
>JAZDHF010000032.1:0-6423 GCA_043806315.1 Planctomycetota bacterium
GAAATCTGCAAATAATTAGTCACTATATTGACCCTTGAACGATGTGAACCCGCGTTTTTAGCTGCGAAAAGGGCGTTTGCCGGCCTGCCAAGGGTCAAAAAAGACCGAATTTCGCATCACGGGTGCGGAAGTCGGGCTAGATCGGCGCGGGGGGGGGGATAAATAAGTTCCGGCGTGTCTTTTGGAGGTGATTCCGAAACCGCTCATGTCCGATACGAACGTCCTGGTCGGTGGTCATCCGATAAACCTGACGTGACAGCGCGGGTCCGCGCGGTCGTCTGATAATTAGGGACAGTCAACAATTTTCCCGTTGCGGTCGACCGACGGGCAAGGGTCGCACACGCCAGCCCAGCCCGGGTGCCTTACGCTAGCCGCCGTAGTAAGCGCGGATGATGTCGCTGGCCTTGTTGTTGCTCAGATTGATCGCCCCGAGGGTTTGACTCGCGGCCGTGCGGATGGTGAGGTCCGCGTCGTCTTTGGCGATCGTCACCAGGGCGTTGACCTGTCCTTCCTCGAGTAGGTTCCCGTTGTTCTTCGCCGACTCCGCCAGCGAGCCGAACACGGCCACCCGAAGCGGCTTGCTGTTCGTGCCGTCCAGGGCGACGTGGGCGATCGCCCGCTGCGCCGCGGGCGACGGGGTGAGCGACAGGACCGACGCCGCCGTCGTTTGCAACCGCTCATCGGACGCGGCCAGCGATGCGATCAACGCCGGAGTGGCCGCGCCGGCGTCGTACACCGTCCGACCGTCCACGGCGATGCGTCGAAGGGTCTCCGCGGCACGAAGAGCCAGGTCGATCGCCTGTTCGGCGCTCAGGGGCATCTGTCCGGCCCGGCCGCGAGCACGCTCCAACGCCGCCTCCAGCGCCGCCTCGGCGCCGGACGCGTCCACGGCCTCCACCAACGAGTCCCCGCGCATCAAGTCCTCGGCCGTGACCGACTGCCGCGGCTTGGTCAGCACGACCACCGGCGTCTTGGCGTACGCGAACTCCGCCCGCAGTTGTCCCAACGCGGAACCGATCCCCGGCTCCGACAGGTCCGTGGCGAGGAACACGCCGCTCACCATGTGGAACTCCGTCCGCGCTCGAACCATCGCCCGGTCGAAGTTCGTCTCCGCGATGACCTCCCGATCGCCGCCCCGCAACGCACCCATGACGCGGTTGGCGTTGCCCTGGTCGGCGTCGACGACGATGAGTTGCTGCCGCCCGCTCTGGGTGAGCGTCCCGGCGAGCACGGGCACGACGAACTGCGAGTCGGCGAACTGCGATTTCGGCAAGGCCGCGCCCAGCGCGAGGGCCGCTTTGATGCGCACCACTTGATCGGGGAAGCGAAGACATTGGGCGAGGGGCTGCTTGTAATCCTCGGAGCCGACCAGCGAGGTCTCGCCGGCGGTGATGCGAAGGGCCTCGATCGCGCCGAGGGCGACGGCGGAGTCCCGATCCCGGACCGCCCGATCGAGCACCAAGTGGGCGTATCGCGGCCCGGCGGCCTGCGTGAAATAGAGCGCTCGCGGAAAGACGGCGGGACGGGTGCGATCGACCTCGCCGGTCTCCGCCGGGTCGCCCTTCTCCACGTTCAGACCGAGTCGGCTCTCGCGGCGGGTATTCGCCGCCAGCCACAGGGCGATCGCGTCCTGGTAGTCGTTGCGCAAGCGCAAGGCTTCCTCGCAGCAGCGCATGGCCATCACCGGCCCGAAAATCCGCCGCGGGACCACCACCGGCTTGAGCGCCTGGCCGGATGCGTCCCAGTACCACACGTTCGCTTCGTCGAGCCGCGGATCGGCCCGGACCGTCTCATCCTCGTCGTAATAGCGCTCCGCGAGCTGGTAGAAGAGTTCTTCGGCCGAGCCGGGAACGCTGCGCCCGACGAGGGACTCAATCCGCGAGATCGCCGTCGATGCGGCCGCCTTCGTCTCCGCGAACGCCTTGGCGTCGCCGATCACCTTCCGCAGATACGGCACGGCCTGCGGATAGCCGATCTCGCCCAAGGCATGGATCAGGTTCTGACGAAGGTCATTATTCTCGACGGCCAGGGCGACGACCAGCGGGTTGACCGCAGGCTTGCCGATCTTGGGCGTGGCACTGAGGATTCGAGGCCAGCGCGCCGACTGTCCCGGATCGAGCAGGGCCTTCACCAGCAGCGGGATGGAGTATTCGCCGCCGTCCAGCAGGTGACGGACGGCAGCGACCTCTTGCTGCGGGTTGCCGGCAAGCTTCTCGATGTTGGCTTGGATGCGTTCGACGTCCCGTCGCCGGAGGAACTCGCCCTTCTCGATGATTTCCAACACGCGACCGGCGCTCTCGGAAATCGACGAGTTTTTGATGATCGTCAGGAGGGTGTCGACGCTCTTTCGGTCCTTGTTTGCCAGCTCCATCAGTTCGACCGGATCGAGGTCGGGATGGGCCAGCAACGTCCGAGCGTGGGCGTCGGCGGCCGTGAACTGCCCCAACTTCGCGTAATGGAGGAAGTCGGTGAAAAGTTGCTCGACGGTTGCATCCGGTGCGACCTCCGAGGCCGGCGTCCCGGTCTTGGGCTGGGTCGTGGTTTGCGACGACGCCGAAGCGACTAGCCCGGCCATGGCGACCGCCGCGAGCGAGACACCCTTGGTAAATCTTCGTTCCAGTGGAACCCCCAACGTACCGCGCATCGCATTCTCCCGTCGTGTGATGACCGTGGGAAACCATCCGCCCGGGTAGGAGCCGAACACGGGTGGAAAGCCGGCCGACGCAGCCCGGCGAGCAGCGGGGAGAATAAGCCCCCTCCTCCCGACCGTCAAACGGGGCGCGGACGCCCCGCCCAGGAGAGCGCCGCCATCCCTTCGAGGCTCAGGGCAAGGCTCACGCCCGGTCCGGCCGGGCTCGGGCACGCATTCCGCCGGCCCATGCCTGCCCGGTTAGATGTTCTTCATGATGGCGATGCCGCCCGCCGCTGTGATTCCCAGAAGGATGGTTTGGACGAACTCGTTAACGACGAGAAGGTTGCACCCGCCGAATTGCAGGAGGATGGCCCCTGCGGCCAAGGCTTTCATCACCCGCATGATGCGCGGTCTATTCATGGATCGACTCCGCCCAGATCGAGGAAACACCGCAGACCCGGCACGCGGCCACGCCGGCCGCGTCCGCCAAGCCCGCAAGAGTCCGAAGTCTAGTCGGTCTCTTCGCAACGTCAACTTGCCGCACCGCCACAACTCACAGCCGCCATCACGTCCCGAGCCGCCTCATTCATGGGGCGGGTCCAATCGCCTGTTGCTAACGGACGCTCGGTGATCGACAATTGGGAATTGGAAATTGGAGATCGTCAGGGAGGGCTGCCTGTGACCGTCAAACACGACCGCATCGTCCGCGGGGATTGCATCACTGAACTCGAACGGCTCGAGGCCGACTGTGTGGACCTGGCCTTCGCCGATCCGCCGTTCAACATCGGCTACGACTACGACGAGTACGACGATCGCCGCGCGGACGAGGATTACCTCGCGTGGTCCAAGCGCTGGATGCAAGCGGTGATACGCGTGCTGCGGCCTTGGGGTGCGTTCTGGCTCGCGATCGGCGACGAATACGCGGCGGAGTTGAAGCTGATCGCTACGCGCGAATTGGGTCTTGTTTGTCGAAATTGGGTGGTCTGGTACTACACCTTCGGCGTGCACTGCAACAGCAAGTTCACCCGCTCCCACGCGCACTTGTTCTACTTCCTGAAGACCGGACCGAGCTACGCCGCCGGTCCGGCGATGGCTCGGCGGACCCAATTGCCAATTACGAAGGCGCCACGGAAGCGTGGTCGAGGTGCCGACCCACGAATCGGCAATCGGCAATCGGCAATCGACAATTCGAACAACGGCGACGCCTCGAAATATCGAGTAACGTTCAACGATTCCGCCATCCGCGTCCCGTCGGCCCGGCAACTCGTCTACGCCGATCGGCGTGCCAGTCCGAAGGGCCGGGTGCCGGACGACACGTGGATCATTCCGCCGCACCCGAACCCCGAGCGCGAGCGAGGGGCCGATCCGAGCCGCGACAGTCATGGAGCGGTCAGCGCTGGGTCCGCTGTGCGGACCGCCGATCAGAGCCGCGACCGTGAGGGAGCGGGTGACGAATGTCAAATGTCGATTGACGATTGTCAAATGGAAAAAAGCCGTGGGGGTTCTGCCGACGACTCGGGGTCCGTTAATTCGACATTCGACATTCGGCAATCGACATTCGCCAATGGCTGGATTCTCCGCCCCCAGGATTTGCCCTCCGGTTTCGCGGCCGACTCCGACACTTGGTATTTCCCCCGCGTGTGCGGGACGTTCAAGGAGCGTCGCGGCTTCCACGGCTGCCAGATGCCCGAACAACTCCTCGGCCGGATCATCAAGGCCTGCTCCAACGAAGGCGACCTCGTTTTAGATCCCTTCGCCGGCAGCGGAACGACCCTGGCCGTCGCCAAAAAGCTCGGCCGTAAGTTTCTCGGCTGTGAAATCTCGAATGAGTACGTTACCGAGGCTGCCAAACGCCTCGCCAACATCGAGGTCGGCGACCCCCTCAACGGCCCGGAAAACCCGCTCACCAGCGTGCCGGATACGAGCAATGGAAAGGTACGCCCGAACCTCATTGTCCCGCGGGAGCCCTGTTTGCATCCCGGACTATTTGAGGCGTAAACAGATGCGGGACTCCGCGCCAGCTCGGACGCTCCAGCCCGTCGCTGTGCTGCGTTCGCTTTGTCCGCTTGGCGGCCGTATCCTCACGGGTGTCCCTCTCCACAACGGCATTCGGCCTTCGACTCTTGCTGTGCGTCGCGTTTGCGAGCCCTGTCGGGTATGTCGCTTACATTTCAGGCGTGGCGATACATGAACTTCTCGGGCACGGCGTTACGGCGTGGCTCCTCGGTGGAACCTTTCAAGGCTTCGCACTCATGCCCGACGGCATGGGCTGGGCGGTGTCGTCGGCCCCGAAATCCGAGAACATCGTCCTCGCCGGGGGCGTCATCGTGGGCATGGCCTTTGGGCTCTTCTTGCTGCCGCTCGCTTATCGGTTCACTCATCCACTCGCACGAATGACTTGCTTGCTCTTCGCCGTCTGCTCGTTTGAAGATGCGGCCCCTTACGTTTTCTGGAACAGCGTGTTCCCACGACCGCCAGGTGACTTCGGTCGAATCCTTCTCGATCTTCAAAGCGAGTGGCTTCGCTGGTCGCTGGTTGTTGGTTTTGGCACCGCGTACATAGCCACATCGGTCGGCTGCAGCATCGCAGTTTTCAGATGCTTCGAATCGCTTCTGGGTTGCCTGACGAAGGTCCAGGCAATAATACTGGCGTGGGTCTTCTTCGGTTTGGGTGGCGGCATCGCGTGGTTTGGATTCGATTGGAATCAACTCATTCAAGACGTCGGACGTCTGCCTCAATTCGCCGGTGCAGCCCTGCAATTCGCCATCGCACCCATACTGGTGGCAACACGTGGGAAAGAGCGTCCGGCTATTAGCGTGTCGAATCGGTGTTGGGTGGTTTCAATAACCTCGGCGTGGTTCGCGGCGGGGCTGCTTGTAGCTGTCCTCCTCCTTTGGCTACAGCACGGGCTTTTCTGGAATGAGGAGTAGGACCGGGTGCTACGGACGACTCCGTGAAGTGTGCCGGAGGCACGGCGCGGAAGTAGCCCAGCGATTCATCGCTGGGTTCCGAATGCCCCAATCACCGAGTCCCGGAGGGACGACTGGGCGCCTCAATCGTCCCTCCGGGACTGAGATTCAAAGGACAACCGTCCTTCCCAGCGATCAATCGCTGGGCTATTGTCGATCGTCCCTCCAGGACGAGGGTCGGAGAGTCGGAGGGACAGTCACTGGTATTCTGTGCGCGATCCCGCAGATGCCCTTCGCCGAGCGATCCCCCCGCGCGTTATGGAGGTAGATGAACGATGACCGTCCGATCCGCGCGCCGCTTCGTAAATCAAGCCACTTTAGCGGCGTTTCTCCGCCGAAGGCGGGGCCTTAGGACCCCCGAATCAATAACTGTCGTAATTACTGGGGCATGGCGACGTAGTTCCATCTGGGCAGCATGTCGTCAAAGACGAAGGTCATGGTGGTTTTGAAGTTCTCGGCCGCTTCTCGGCCTGTTGCGTAGGTGCGGCGGATGACGTTCACGGTGGTTCGCAGCCCGGTGGTGGTCGAGGCTTTTCGCATCAGGCTCACGACCGTGTCCAGGGTGTCGAACAGCATGCCCCGACACGCCCGCGCGACGTGGGGAAAGAAGCGGCGTTCGATGAGGTTGTACTTCGAGCAATAACTGGGGTAGTGGGCCACGCGTATTTCGATGCCCAAGTCGTTCACCAGGTTTTGCAGATCCTGTTTGAAAAGGTAATGCGTTGCCGAATTGCTCCCCCCGCAATCACACAGCCAAAGAATCGACGCGGCATCAGGGTAGCAGCGCCGACCGATGCGATTCCAATGCCAACGAAAACTGTC
>JAZDHF010000033.1:0-4863 GCA_043806315.1 Planctomycetota bacterium
AAGGTGCGTCCCAAAAAAGGTGGCGGCGAGACGGTTTCCAAGTCATTCTGAGCGCAGCGAAGAACCTCGGAGCGAAGCATCCAGACGCGAAAGAAGATTCTTCGCTCCGCTCAGAATGACATCGGTCCGCTCAAAATGACATCGGTCCGCTCAGAATGACATCGGTCCGCTCAGAATGACACCCCGTGGGCATTTTCGCCACGCCAAACGGGATGCCTTCCTACCGGGATATGGTCTCCAACCGGGCTTGCCCTTGTCCGATAAGACCGATAGAATGGTCTAGGTTCCCGGGCAAGGGGGAGCAGGCCTATGAACGATTGGTTGGAGGCCGAACAACGCGTCGAACGCGCCCAGCAACTGTCCGAATCTCATCGCTGGGCGGAGGCGCTCGCGGAATTGGACGCGGCGCTGGCGATCCATCCCACCAACGCCCTCTGGCACGCGCAACGCGGCTATCTCCTCGAGGAATTGGACCGGACCGAAGAAGCGGCCGACGCCTATCAGCGTTCCTTTGACCTTGACCCGGACGATCGGGAAGTGGCCCTCGCCCTCGGTGCGACGCTGGCCCGACTGAGGCGAATGGGCGCGGCGCTGCTGGTTTTCGAGTCCCTCGCGCGGGAGCATCCCGACTTCGAACCGGCCTATTGCCATCGTGTGTACATCTACGCGGAGCTAGGTCGGCACGACCAGGCCGAGGAAATGTTCTACCTGGCGCAGCAGCTCGACGATGAATGCCCGGACTGTTTTTTCCATCTCGGATCGTCCTTGGCCGCGCGCGGACAACACGATCGGGCGATTTTCTGCTGGGAACGTGTGCTTGAATTAGAGCCGGCCTACATCGGCGTGAACCGGCGGATCGCGCAGGCCCATCGGGCGAAGGGAAACCGCGACGAGGCTCATGAGTATTTCCTTCGCGAGCTTCGGGATGATCCGGGCAATGTCGACTTGTTGTTCGAGCTTGCGGACCTTGCCCTGGAATCGGGGCAGATCGCGGCGGCGAGCGCGAAGCTCGAACAAATCTTGGAGCTAGAGCCGTGCCACGCGGGAGCCCGGTTGGCGCTGGGGCGGGTTTGGCTGCGGACGGGTCACCCCGACAAGGCCCTGGCGTGTTTCGACTCCCTGCAAACCAACTCCGACCCGGAGATGGAGTACGACAAGGCCGAGGCTGATACGCTCGCCGGCGAAGCGCTCTGTCAGTTAGGGCGGTTTGCGGAGGCGCGGGTGCGCTTGGAGGCGGCGGTCGAGCACGGCACGGACGACGGTCGGGTGATGATGCTCTTGGGAGATACGCTCCTCGCGGTCGGGAAGGCGCCCGAGGCGGCCGATCGGTATCGTCGAGTTCTGGCCGTCGACGCGCATAATCCCTTTGCTCATCATAGATTAGGTGTTTGCCTACTGAAGAGCGGGCGGGCTGCAGCGGCGTTGGAGCATTGCCTTTATGCCGTCCGGGGGAACCCCCAGTTCGGTGGGGCGATGTTTAGCGCGGCCATGGCCCATATTCGGCTAGGGCACTGGCGGGCGGCGCGGGAGATGCTGGGTCGCGCCGCAGGGGCCCTTGAGGATGATGGACCGGTTCGACAAATCAGAAAACGCTTGTGGCGCTACCAGTTACGCTATTATCTTGACCGACTCCGCGGACGATCGAGCCGGCGTCCGTAACGGCCCGCAGTCGAAGCGGCAAAACCTGCTCAAATGGGCTCGGAGTAAGAGGCTGCTTCATTGTTCCAACAACCCGGCCGTGGACGCGTGCAACCTGGACACCGCCTCGATTGTTATAATACCTAGTGTAGAATGGCGGCGGTGAGTACAACAAACGGGCGTTTGCGCATGTGCGGGCGGGTGAGATTCTCCTATTGGGTCTGCATGACGGCGCCGTGCCTTGCGGTGTCCGCCTGGGCCCAACAACCACAACCAGCGTCGCCGCCGCACGAGCCCGCCGCACAACCCGCACCTGCGGCTGCGACCGCCGTGACGGCGATCGAGTCGGGAAATACGCCGACCTCCGCAACCGTCGAGAAGATCATGGAGGAGGCGGTGAAGAACATCTCCCGCCGCTACAACCTCAATGAAGCCCAGACGGCGGAGACGCAACAACTGATGAAGCGCGAGGTCAACCGCTTTCTCAAGGACCATGAGGCCGAGGTCTGGCCGGCGATCCGCGACTTGCTCGCCGCCCAACTCGGGGCCAAGCCGCCGGATAACCTCGAAGAAACGAAGCGGATCGGGAAGTCCGCCAGACCGCTGGCGGCGCTGGCCAAGGACGCCATCATCAAGGCCAACGAAGAGTGGCGCATGTACCTGACGCCGGAACAGAAGGTCATGCACGACTTTGACATGGCCGAGATGGAGAAAACGTTCGCCCAGGTCGACAAGAACTTCGGCGACTGGGAGGCCGGGCGGCCGACCGACGCGGGACTGTTCCCCCCCCCGCCGCCCGACGATCGTAGCCCGCCGCGCCCGCGGAAGCCCCCCGCCGGAATCCCAGAGCCGGAAGTGGAGACGTTCCGCGTTTCCATTTTCGACACGTTCGTCGAGGAGTTCATCAAAGATTATCATTTGGACCAGGGACAGATCGACTCGGCCCGGTCGATCCTGAAGGAGTTCAAAGTCAAGGCGAGCGACTTCAAGGCGGCCAAGCAGGAGGTACTGGCCAAAATCGCCGCCGACCAAAAGGCCGCGATGGAGGCCCGGGACCGGGACAAGATCGCGGCGACGGAGGCCGCCCGCAAGAAAGTGCTGGAACCGGTGTACGCCCTCTTCGGCGAAATGGAAGAGCGCCTTAAGGCGTTGCTGACGTCGGGTCAGATCGAGCAGCACGCCTCACGGCAGAGAGCCGGTCAACCCAAGCCGTTGATCACCGCGACGGACAAGCCACCGGCGCCGTCGCCGGAAAAGGCGGCCGCACCGGTCGCGCCCCCGACTGACCCGCCGACAAAGCCCGAATCGCCCGGCAAGAAGCAGGGCGACTAGCCGCACGAAGAGGTCTTCGAGTGCATGACCCTCTCGAGCTTTTCGATTGGAATTCGCTACACGCTCGATACGATCGCCTCTGTGGTCCAATCGACCGCTACCCGCAGCACTTGGCGGCGCTCGGGCAAGCACCTAAATGCGACCGCAAGCTGTACTACGAGCTGGTCCACAAGCTCAAACCTGGGGCAGATCCGCCACCACGACGAATAGATGTCGGCTGGTGGGAGGCCATACTGTACTGGAAGCTATACTCCGGGCGTTGGGTGGGCAATGTCCGCCACTATGTGCCTTCCGAAGCTGTTGACCGTCGAGCCGTTCAGCGTGAAATCGACAAGCTGTGCAACGCGTTGCCAGCGCAGATCGACGTCTCGTGGGAGGCCACGCGTCAGGTCATTCGCGCGATCGACGGCACCAACCTGCGCGGTATGAAGAGCAACAACGCGTATCCAATGCGGACAACGTTCCTCCACTTCATCTATCCAGACGTGGTCCCCATTTTCGACGTCCAGGTCCTCAAGGCTGTCGGCGTGCATGAGGAGAATGCGAATCACAGTATCGTCCGCCTCGAACAATACATTCTTCACGTGTGGCGGTTGAAAGAGAAGTACTCAGCGGCCCTACTCAACCTACCGGAAACACGCGTGCGAGCTATCGAGATGGCGCTGTGGGTAATGGGCCACGGATCAGACCCAGGTCGAGGCGGGAGTTGCGACAATTAGGGCGGCTAACGGTCGTTCGTCGGCCTATCGGACTCTACGACCCTCTCGATCTGGCTGGGGCCGGTTGCCCGCGACAATCTTGAATCCTACGATCAAATTGGCCGTACGAGTGCCTGTCCTTGACCCTCGGCTCCGCGCGTTTGTTTTCGGGGCTGCCGGCGCTTCTCGGCTGCGTTGTGTGTCCGATCCTTCGAGGCTCAGGACAAGTCCCCGAAAGGGAGGACCTCGTCACGGACTCGGTCGTATGGAATCGATCCATCCAACCCATCCGCTGCGTCGGCTGTTCGCGGGACTCGTCGAGCACGCCTTCTGCGCGGAGGTCGGGATGTGCGACCCCGGCCTGACGGGATACGTCGCCGACCTGCTGGTGAGCTTCACGCACATCGACCGGCTCAACGCCATCCGCAACGCCTCGGGGAAGCGGCTCGATCAGATCGCGGCCATGCTCGCCGTCGCATCGGAAGAACGCCCCGCGACGCCGGTGGAGCGTGATCGAGTCGTGTATCGACACATCGGCGATTTCACCTTGTTCTGGGCCGGCGTCTATCCGGAGCACCTGAAACGCGCCAGTCGTGACCCGACCGATGTGTTGTTGGATTACGTGTCCCAGGGCAAGCGTTCGTACGCCATCGTCTCGCAACTCGCGGGCGAGAACGACGAACCCCCGTCCTCGCTGTTCAGACACCTCAGCGAGGACTTCGAGTTCTGCCTGTACGGGTTGGGGCTGGTCCGGCGCGGATGGGAAGAGGCCGCTCCGATCACTGGCGAACGCGGCGACATCCTGTATTAGGCAGCCGTGTCCCGAACCGAGCCGCGGCGAACTCGACGCTGCCGACTTGAGAAGAAGCGACGATGTTTCCGGCAACGCGGATGACCAACAGGTCGCCAAGGTCTTGGTCGAAGACGATCTCTGCCGGCACCCTCGAGTCGGAACATCCGAGTAGGGGTGAACATCCGATGAAAGTTCGATCGCCGGGGCCCACAAGGCCGCCGCAGGTGCCGTCCGGACAATGCACGGTGTTGTTGCAAGGCCCGACGGCGGCGCCCGTCACGGGCACGTAAGGCCGCAGGGGAATGCAAACCCCTTGAACGCGTCCACATCTAGTGTAATGTCGAGGGCGTCGATCACTCCGTCCGGCGTGCAGCTCCAAATGTTCACCTGCTCGAACGTGAC
>JAZDHF010000034.1:0-13484 GCA_043806315.1 Planctomycetota bacterium
CTCGAAACAACTACACGACATCAAACACCTCGGAGGGCGTCCGCTGCTGGCGGCCATCGAGGAGGCGAAGAAGAAGCTTCGCTCTCCGGGCAAACAGGATGCCCTGCGATTGCTTCGGAATTACATCGTGGAACGCTGGGAAATGGTGGAGTACCCGGCAGCGTTGGCCATGGGCTGGGACATCGGCTCCGGCCCCACGGAGGCCATGTGCAAGAACTTCACGCTGCGGCTCAAACGTCCGGGGATGAAATGGGACACGGATAACGCCGCAGCTCTGATGAACCTCGCGGCTCTTCGAGAGGGCGGGCAGTGGGAGCAGTACTGGCAAATTCGAAAAATCGCCTGATGCCAAAATCCGTGGCCAGACCCGCAACGGCTGATAACCGCGTCCTCTCTCGGCGCGCCGGGACGCCCCCGCTGAGCAAGCATGGGGCGTTCGCAGACTCCGACTCCCGGCGCGCCGGGACCGGCGTGATTACCGGAACGAGATGCATCTCCCGGTCCCGGCGCGCCGGGACTCGATCGGCGGCGGATTGGACCCCGCGCCGGCCCTGAAGTGAAGGGTAGGCGCTTCCCTAACGATAACGATAAGGGCGGGCTGCGTGTTACCGTTTCAACGGACGGGGTGATATCGTTTGCCGAACTTGTGGAAATCATTCCGAGGGTTCCTGACGGCCGAGGAGGTGCCGCGTTGGTTCGGCCTCTCCGTGGTCCTCATTTACCTCGTGGGGATGGGGAGCATCGCCCAGTTCGGCATCGCCCAAGCGCGGCGCGAGACGGCGATCCGCTTCCAGGGTGATAGCCAATACGCCGCCAAGCTCCTTGCCGACCGCCTGACGGCGATCGAGGGAAGCGGACCCGCCGACCTGAAGTGGTTCAGTGCCTGCCAACGGGCGTTGCGGGAGTTCATGGCCAACGTCCCCGCGAAATCCGTTCGCGTCATCGAGGGTCGCACCGTGGTCGCATCGACGAATCCCACGGAGACCGGTACGACGGTCACGGCGCGGATCGCGGGCACGTTGCAGCCCGGCGGCATCGAGATCGCTCCACTGCCCTCATCCACTCCGTCTCCCCCTTCTCGTCTGATCCGCGTCCCGCTCCGGGTCGCGGACGTCGCCGCGGCCTCGGCCGACGGATCGTCAGCGGAAGTCCGTCTCGATCGTTACCTCGAAGTGATCCTTCCGCTCGAACCGACCATGCCCTCGAGTCTGGCTAACCAGGCGCGCATGTTGGCGATCGTCCTGGCCGTGCTCGGGGCGTTGTTCGTCGTCTATCGCTGCCTGCGAGAGCAGCTTCGCGGCGTCTCGCGGATCGTTGACCGACTGGAGTCACGTCGCGACCGAATCGAGGACGACCTGTCGTCCTTGCGGATCGGCGATGCCCTCGACGGGGTCACCAAGGCTTGGAATGAGCTGGTCGACCTGACCGAGCGACTGCTCGCCACCGTCCAACGGACCGAAGCCAACGAGGAACTCTCCCGCGTTCTCCAACGATCCAGCGGCGGGGCGTTGGCGGAAGCGCTCAATGCGGTTCCCGACGGGATCGTCTACATCAGCGATGAAGTCCGCTTCGAATACCTCAACTCCGCCGCGGCGCGGATGTTCGGCTGGAACGCGCAAGACACGAATCGCGCCACCCTAACGGATGCTCAGGCGAGCGGGCTGGGCGCTCGGCTCTTGGAGTTGATTCGCGGCGCCTCGTCGCCCGAAGGTACGTTCGAAGCGCGGACGGAAGCCCTCGAAGCCGGGGATCCGCAGTCGCAGGACCACAGCACGTACCGCGTCTGGCTCGTTCCGTTGCAGCGCCCCCGCCGCCACGGCGAGTGCGTCGTCCTCATCCGTGATGTGAGTCAGCAGATTCGCGCCGAGCGTGCCCGCGAGGAGTTCATCACCCAGGTGACGCACGAACTGCGCACGCCGCTCACCAACATCCGGGCCTACACCGAGACGCTGTCCAGCGGCATGTTCGAGGACCCCAAGGTCATCACCGAGTGCTACAACGTCATCACCAAGGAGACCCGGCGGCTGTCCCGGCTGGTCGAGGATATCCTCAGCGTCTCGCAGTTGGAGGTCGGCTCGATCGAGCTCCGCGTCGACAGCGTGGACCTCAAGGCCCTGCTCAGCGACGGCGTGCGTGATGTCCGCGGCCTCGCCGACGAGAAGAACGTCGACCTCCAACTCATTCTGCCCGCGAAGCTCGAACCCATCCGCGCCGATCGCGACAAGCTGGCCGTGGTCGTCAACAACCTCCTGGGCAACGCCATCAAGTACACACCCGCGAACGGGAACGTGGTGGTAGGTTGCCAGGTCGCGGCGGACACCGTTGTGCTCACGGTCAAGGACAACGGCATCGGGATCGACCCCGTGGAGCACGGCAAGGTCTTTGAGAAGTTCCAACGCGGCAGCAACCCCGAGGTGCAAAACGAACCCGGCACGGGGATCGGGCTGTACACCGCCCGGGAGATCGTACGTCGCCACGGCGGCGAGATCGAACTCATCAGTGAAAAGGACAAGGGTTCAACGTTCATGGTGCGGCTGCCGCACCGTGAGAGCCGCGCCGCGGCGTTGACGCCGGCGTAAGCGGGGTCGGACGAGCCGACCGAGAGTCAGACGACGCGACCGTCAGACGACGCGACCGTCAGACGACGCGACCAAGGCGGGAGCGTCCAGGCGGGAGCGTCCGGGCGGGAGCGTCCGGGAGGGTCTGCGTGCCATGGCCAGAATCCTGATCGCCGACGACGACGCCCACATCGTACGCGTGCTCTCCATGTGGCTGGGGCGTCACGGTCACGAAGTCGTCACGGCGCGCAACGGAGAGGTCGCGTTGGAAACACTCGACGGCACGTCCGTCGACCTGATTATCTCGGACATGAACATGCCTGTGCTGGACGGGGTGGGTCTGGCCAAAGCGGTGCGGGGCAAGGTCGGAGCGGCCATTCCGATCATCGTCCTGACCGCCCGTTGCGACCAGGAGCGTCTCAGTGAACTGCTTGCAGTCTATGGCATTCGTGTCTACCCCAAGCCATTCCTCCCCTCGCAATTGGTGGTCGAGATCAACCGTTTGTTGGGGGTCGTCGCTCAATAAGGACTCGATGCCTTGACTCAACCCAGTGCGCACCATGACGGGCACGACTCGCGGACGCCGAACGGAGACGCCCTGCAGTCTCTCGGCGCCCTTCGGGCGTCACTGGCCAAACTGAAAGGTCCGGAGGACCTGACCGTGCTGCTGCCGGCGGTGTCGTCATCGCTCGACCAGGTGATGGCCGAGCACCAGGGAATGGCCGACGAACTGCTCTGCCTGTACGAACAGCTTGGCATCATCTTCGAGGTCACCCGCAAACTCGCCATCGTTCAGAGCGAGACGGAGGTCATCGACCTCATGCTCACCAGCCTGCGCCGCAGTTTCGAGGAGCGAACCGTCTTCGCCGCATGTCGACGGCGATCGGGCGGGTGGGCTCTGGAAGGTTCGGCGATGCCGGTCAACGAGTGGCTGGGTGAACTGCTCGATCGGGCCTGCGCGCGCCGGGCCGTGATCGTCGAGGCGGCGTCTGAGGGAGCCATGCTCGCGGCAGTCGCCGAAGTCATGATCGGACCGGTGTTGGCGGGAAGTACGGTCGTCTGCTCGCTCGTCTTTTTTCGCACGCACCAGGAGCGGCCCTTCCGAGCCAGCGAGATGCTGCTCGTCGAATCCCTCACCGCGTTTTGCGGCGACCTCATCCGCAACCATCGTCTCGTTCGTGAACTCCGCGAAATGTCGATCGCCATGGTGCGGTCGTTGGTCAACGCCGTGGACCAAAAAGACGAATACACCTGCGGTCATTCACTGCGGGTGGCCTACTACGCCACGGTCCTGGCTCGGCGGCTTGGACTGGGCGAGGTTGATCTGCAGATGCTCCAATGGGCCGGGCTCCTCCACGACGTCGGGAAAATCGGGATTCGCGACAACGTCCTCAAGAAGGAGGGCAAGCTGACCGCTGAGGAGTTCTCGCACATCAAGGAACACCCGGTCCGCAGTCACAAGGTGGTCCAAGAGGTGCCGCAGTTGTCCCAGGCGTTGGACGGCATCCTCTACCACCACGAACGCTACGACGGCTCTGGATACCCCGCGGGACGGAAGGGCGAGCAGATTCCCCTTCAGGCGCGGATCATTCAGATCGCCGACGTGTTCGACGCCCTGACCTCGAACCGTTCCTATCGCAGGGCCTACGATTGGCAACGGGCCCTCGAGATTCTCCAAGAGGAAGCGGGCAAGACCGTCGATCCGCGTTTGCAGAAAACCTTCGACGCCTTGATCCGTGAGACGCTCAAGGATGATGCGGATGCGTGGCATCGTCTGGTCGAACGCGCCAACAGTTTTATGCAGGGGATGGACGCTCCCGGCGACCGTGAGTCAGACGACGCGACCGTCGGACGAGCCGACCGAGGGTCAGACGACGCGACCAAGGCGGGAGCGTCCGGGAGGGTCCAGGCGGGAGCATCCGGGAGGGTCCAGCCGGGAGCGTCCGGGAGCCGGGAGTCGACGGAACCGGAAGGAGAGTGACATGACCTTGACACTTCTTTTGCCGTGGTTCCCCATCCTGCTGGCCGTCGGTCTCGGCGGACGGTTGCTGGGGCGCGGGCGCGGTTTCGCCTTGGGACTGGTCTGCGCCATGTTCTGGGTCGTGTTGGTCCAGGCCGCCGCGGGCACGGGAATCTGGCGACAACCGGGGGTGGTGGCGACGATCCTCATCGGGGGCGTCGCGATTTTCCTGATGGGCGGATGGGCCGGTCAAATGCCGCTGGACGCCCAACGCGACCAAGACGGGAGCGTTGGGACGCCCATCCGAACCCGGAGCGCAAGCGACGGGTCAAGACCCCGCGCTGGCGCTTGGGGTTCGGATTCCGCGGAGTCCCGGCGCGCCGGGACCGACGAGATGATCGCTCTCGACCGCTTCGCGACCATCATCCACCAATTCGACGATTGGCTCGCGGAACACCGCGACGATTCCGACTCCTGGCCGGCGTTCGGAGAGTTCATTCGCGGCGTCCTCTTTCAGTGTTGTAAGGCTACGCATGTCAAACCCTATCGCCTTCTCAGCGAAGGCGAGGAGCTTGTACCGCTCCGCGAGCCTGACCCGCTCGCCGAGGTCAAGCGGATTTCGGCTCGGCAGGGGATTCTGGGGCACGTGGTCACCACCGGAAGATCGTACGTCGTCGGCGATCCAACGCAGGGCGAGCTCATCGGACAACTGGCCCAAGACGTCCCCGAACCGATCATGTGGTGCTTCGCCGTCACGCAGGGCACGCAAAGGCTCGGCGCGGTGACGGTGGGCCGGCTCGACGTGGCGCCTGAAGCGAATCGGGCCTTGCTCCGCGCCGTCGAACAGCTTGTCTCGCAGTGTTGGTGCATGTTGGCCGAGACGGTCCGCAGTCGCACCGCGGGCCAGGATGATCCAGGGTCGGGACTCTATAACCGGGCCGCGTTCCTCCACGCCGCCCGGCAGTCACTGCGGGAATCGTACGCTCAAGGTGAGCCGGTCGCGGCGGCCGTCGTCGCCGTCGAGGGTCTGCGTGAGCTAAACGACTCCGGACGCTGGGAGGTCGCCGATGAGTTGATCCGTGAGGTCGCCGACACCCTGCGACGCAAGGTTCGTATGGATGATCGGCTCGGGCGCTTCGACGGCTCGCGGTTTATTTGGCTTCTGCGTCGCGTGGACGCGGGGTTGGCGTCGTTGATCGTCAAGCAGGTGATGGGGCGGCTGACGGTGTTGTGCGCCGACGACAGCCGTTGGCGTTCGTCGGTCGCCGTACGCTGCGGCGTCGTGGGAAGCGGCATGGACAAGCCCGACGTACGGACTTTGGTCTCCCGCGCGTTGGCCCAGTCGCGCCGCGCCAGGCTCGAAGATCTGACCATCGCCGGCGAACTGGACGCGCGACCGGCGGAAAGCGTGACTCCTGTTGGAACCCCAAGCGCAAGCGCGGGGCCTTTGGGCCGGTCGCTTGCGCTCCCGGTTCGGATTGAAGGTCCACAGTCGTGAAGATCGAACAGCAGCAGGTCGGGACTGTGGATGTGTTCACGCCGAATGGACCGCTGGTGGATCAGGACGGCGAGGCCTTCTCCAAGACGCTGCTCTCGAGGCTGAAGTCGCCCAATCCCCGTGTCGTCGTGGCCATGCACGAGGTGCCCTATGTCGACAGCGCCGCCCTGGAAGGACTCCTCGCCGCGACCGACGAGCTTCAGGACCGCGCCAGCAGCCTCAAGCTCGCCAACGTGACGCCGACCTGCCGTGAGATTTTTGAGCTTACGGGCTTGTCGAGCCGGTTCAGCTTCTTCAAGGACGTGCACGACGCGGTGAAGAGCTTCCTGTAGGAGAAAACAGAAACGCAGAAAGCAGAAACGGAGATTTCTGCGTTTCTGTTTTCTGCGTTTCTGCGTTTTCGTATGCCGAACCTGACCATCGAAACCGCCGTCCGACTTGGCGATCAGCTCATTCGCGACGGTCTCATTACGCCCGAACAGCTCGCCGAGGCCCTCGCTCGTCAACAGTCGGCGGGAGGACGCATCGGAAAGGCCCTTGTCGACGTAGGCGCGATTTCCGCCGCCACCCTTGTTCTGGCCCTGGGTCGTCGACTGAGCGTCAAAGGCTGCACCCTCCGTCACGGTCTGATCGACCCGAAAGTCGCGAAGTCCATCCCCAAGGAAGAGGCCGAGCGGCTCCGCGTCCTTCCGCTCTTCCGCGTGCGTGACGAAATGACCGTGGCCATGGTCGAGCCGCAGTCGTTGCCCGTCCAAGATCGCCTGCGAAGCCTCACCGGCTGTGCCATCCGAACGGTGCTCGTTCTCGAGGATAACCTTGCGGAATACCAGCAGAAATACCTTGCCGCCGAGGTGACCGTCGACTCCTTCCTCGCCTCCATGGAAGAGTCGGACATTCAGATCACCGAGATGGAAGCGATCGACGAGGGTCCGATCACCGACCTCGACAAGATGGTCGAGGGGAGCCCCATCGTAAACCTCGTCAACCTTGCGATTCTCACCGCTCTGCGGGCCGGCGCCTCCGACGTGCACATCGAGCCCGACCGCGACGGGACCCATATCCGCTATCGCATCGACGGCGAGCTGCGCGAGATGCTCAAGCCGCCGCGCGGGATGCACGCCGCGATCATCTCCCGCGTCAAGGTCATCGGCCGGATGGACATCGCCGAAAAACGTCTTCCGCAAGAAGGCCGAGTCCACCTCGTGGCGGACCGCCGGGAGATCGACCTCCGCGTCTCCTCCATGCCCACCGTGCTCGGCGAGAAGATCGTGCTCCGCATCCTCGACAAGGCCAACCTCTCGTTCGAACTGGAGGCCCTGGGGGTACGCGGGCTGGACCGCCGGGCGATCGAGGCCATGATTCACAGTCCCTACGGCCTAATGCTCGTGACCGGACCTACCGGATCCGGCAAGACCACCACGCTTTATTCCGCCCTCGACCTCCTTCGCGACGAGTCCACCAACATTCTGACCATCGAGGATCCCGTCGAGTACCAACTGCCGCTCGTCAATCAGATTCAGGTCAATGAACGGGTCGGACTGACCTTCGTCCGCGCCCTGCGGTCCATTCTCCGCCAGGACCCGGACGTCATCATGGTCGGTGAAATCCGCGATCAAGAGACGGCCCGCGTGGCGATTCAGGCCGCCCTCACCGGCCACCTGGTCATGTCCACCCTGCACACCAATGACTGCCCCGGCGGCGTCATGCGCCTGATCGACATGGGTATCGAACCGTTTCTGATCAACGCCTCCATCCTCGGCTTCGTCGCTCAACGGCTCGCCCGCACCATCTGCACCTCGTGCAAGACCTCCTATTACCCGCCGCCCAACTTGCTCAAGCAGGTCGGGTGGGAGCATCGCACCAGCGAACTCTTTCAGAAGGGCGAGGGGTGCCGGGAGTGCAACAACACCGGCTTCCGCGGCCGCATCGGGATTTACGAAGTCATGTTGCTCGATGCCGAACTCAAACGCATGGTGCAACAAAATCCGTCCGAGACCGACATCCGCGTGTACCTCGCCCAGACCGGATGGCGGACCCTGCGCGAAAAAGCCCTCGACTTGGTTGATCGCGGCGAATCGACGCTGGAGGAAGTGCTGCGTGTGACTCGCTCGGAAGCGCTCGATGTGAGCGATCCGACTGCGGCGAGCAGTGAGGGCGAGGCATGATTCTGACCTATGACGCCATGGATGCGGGCGGCCGCCCGACGACGGATTCGATCGACGCCCCGAACGTCAAGGAGGCCGTCGAACAGCTCCGCCGCCGCGGGCTGTACGTCAAGAAGATCGCCGAGTCCCGCGCCTCGACCTCCCGCCGGAGCGCCGCCCTGCGGGCCAAGACCGCGGACTCCGTTCGTCTGCCGCTCAAGCTCCTCGTTCAGATCACTCGCCAATTGGCGATGTTGCTGCGCGCGGGCAGCGGGCTGGTTCCCGCCATTTCCGCCATTCAGCGACAGATGCCGAATCACAACCACGCGGCCCTCCTGGGCCGGCTGGTCAACGATCTCGAGGACGGGATGACCCTCACCGAGACGCTGCGAAAGCACCCCCGCACCTTCGACGCGGTCTACTGCGCCATCATTGCGGCGGGCGAGGCCAGCGGAACGCTTACCGAGATGTTCGAGCGGCTATCCGTGATCGTCGGCAAGCGCCGCGCTCTCCGCAAGAAGATCCTGGGGGCGATGGCCTATCCCGCGTTGTTGATCGCCATGTGCTCCCAGATCCTCCTCGTGCTGTTGTTCTTTGTGCTTCCGCGGTTCAACGCCATGTTCGTCCAGCTCGGCGTGCAGACTCCGGCCACCACGCACGCCCTGCTGCAAACGGCCGAGTTCCTGCGCGGGTACTGGCCGCTGTTGATCCTGGTCGCCGCGGGGCTGGGTGGCGCCGTAGCCTGGACGCTGACCAGCGCGGCGGGGCGGCAATGGCTCAGCAACGTCCAACTCCTCATCCCGGTCGTGGGGCGGCTGCGCTCCCGCCTCATCCAAGGCCAGATCTTTCGGACCATGGGAATGCTCCTGGAGAGCCGCGTCGATGTTCTCGATACCTTAGATCTGGTCCGCGAGTCCACCCGCAACCGTCGCTTTGAGAAGCTTTTCAACGACCTGCAAGAGGCCGTGACCTCCGGCGGGCGGCTCAGCACGGCGTTCGAGGACTCCGGCATCGTCGAGCCGTACATCTGTCAGGCGATCTACACTGGAGAGGACAGCGGCAGTCTCGGAGAATCGATGTCCTTCTGCGCCGACATGCTCGACGAATCCAACGAGGAGTTCATCACCATGGTCACGAAGATGCTCGAACCGGTGATCCTGATCATCATGGGCTTCGTTGTCGGCGGCGTGGCGATTTCTCTGTTCGTGCCGCTGTTCGATATGACGTCGGCCATCAAGTAGGGCGAAGGGTCGGTGGTTATGGTCGCGCTCAAGGCTTTGCGACGCAGACGGACGCGGATCGGACTCGACATCGGTGCGGCCGGCGTCCGCGCCGTTCAGTTGACCCGCTCCGCGGACGGCTACGTGGTGACGAACGCCGGCTGTGGCGACCGGAGCCCATCCGAACCCGGAGCGCAAGCGACGGGCCAAGACCCCGCGCTTGCGCTTGGGGTTCGGATTCGAACGGTCATACGAGCCGACCGAGGAGGGAGGGTCGGCTTCCGCGGGAAGGCCGTCGCTACTGCATTGGCGTCGCCCGACGTGGAGTTCCACACCCTGGAGCTGCCCGCGGCGGCGCTTCGCGCCGATGAGGTCGAGGCCGCTCAGATCGTGCGGTTTGAGGTGGAACGCCTCATGTCCGGCGCGCACGCTCCCTTCGAGACCCGGCACTGGGCCCTGCCGGAAACGACCGTGCCCGCCCCCAGCGCCATCGGTGTCGGCGCGGCACGCGAAATTGTCAACCGGACGGTCGAAGCATGCGCCGAAGCCGGATTGACTTGCGCCGACGTGGATACGAGCGCGACGGCGCTGTGTCGTTTCGGCGCGGTGCTGCGTACGTGGCCCAAGGACCAAGTCTGGGGCGTGCTCGACGTCGGCGATCGGCAAACGCGTCTGGTGCTCTGCCTCGACGACACTCCCGTCCTGGTGCGGACCACCGGCCCGGGCGGGCGTGCCTGGACCCAACGCGTCGCGGACGCCCTGCTCATCAGCTTCAAGGCCGCCGAAATCCACAAACGCGACCACGGCATCGCCCTCACCGGCCGCCTGAGCGCAGTGAAAACCCCCACCGACGAGTCTCGGCGCGCCGAGACGAGGAGCGAGTTGGCCTCGCTGATCCTCGGCGCGGTACGCGCCGACCTCAACGAGATTGCCGCCGAAATCAAGCGCTCTTACGAGTATGTCCTCAGTTGTTATCCGGGGAGGTGCGCCGGCGACCTGGTCCTTTGCGGCGGCGGGTCGGCCCTTCACAACTTGCCCGAGTTCCTTGGCAAGGCGCTGGGGATTCCCGTTCGTCGGGCCTCGACGTACCTCGATGACCCCTCGTGCCGATTGCAAACCGGGATCGATCGTCCCGGCGCGCCGGGATTGGAGCTCCTCGCTCTTGCGGTCGGGTTGGCGGTTACGGAGTAACGATCGCATGGTCACTCTCAACCTCCTTCCGGAAAGCGTGCAGGCGGCCCAAGCTCAGCGCCGCCATGCGAAGCGCTGGGCGTTGATCCTCGCGGCGGCGGCCGTCGCCGGGGCCGTGCCCGCGGGCGCTCACTGGATGCAGCACGTGCAGATCGAGGAGTTGGGTGCGCAGAGTGAGAAACTGCAAAACGACCTCGCCGCGGCGAGAGTGGAACTGCGAACCGCCACCGCGGAAGCGAACGATGCGTTTCTCCGCCTCGAACGAGCGAAGGCCCTACGCTCCAAGCGGGCGTGGTCGGGGATGCTCGCCCTGATCGGATCCTGCCTCCCAAAGCAATGTTGGCTCACCTCCATCGCCACCGACCCCGAAGTCCCGCCGGCGGGGCCGGTCGCTCGCAGTCCCTTGCCGCCCGCCGCGACCCCGGCCGCAGACCCCCCTGCCTCCCCCCTTATAAAGGGGGGAAAGAGGGGGTTTGAACCCGCCGTCGTGACCATCGAGGCCCCGCGCAAGCTTCGCATCAGCGGCGAAGCCCTGGACTCCGCCGATCCCTTGTCTTTCGTCGCCAAGCTCAAGGAGAGTCAAGTGTTCCGCGACGTGATCTTGGAACGCTCTCTACGAGAAAGGCCTGAGCAGGAATCCCAGTTTCGCTTCGAGTTGATCTGCGAGTGGTAGCGATGGCACGATCCGGCAAAGTACCTCTTCTTCTCCTCGATGTGCTCGGGGCGGCCACGTTGGCGGCGTGTCTTCTCACGTCCGCTTGGCTCACCCTCTTCCACAGCGACCATGCGGTGGGCGAGCTACGCGACCTCCGGCAGACCATCAACTCGGCCGCTCAGGACCTCTCTTCGTTGCGGGCCGCGGCGGACCGGCAGCGTGCGACGTTGAAGGAGCGGCAGGCGGAACTGGCGACCCACGGCCAACTGCCGGCGCACGTCCCCGTCGAGGAGTATTTCCAGAACTTGTCGCGTCTTGCCGCACTGCACCGTCTGCGTGTCGTCCGCCACAATCCATTGACCTCGCGCAGCTACCCCGGCCTGCTCGAACAGCGCTTCGCTTACGAAGTGATGGGGACCATGCCTGATCTCGCTCGGTTCTTTAGGGCGATCGAGGAGGCCGACTTCTGGGCGGACGTCAGCTACCTGAAGATCGACGGCGGACCGCGCCAAGCCGCAGCACGCGACCAAGGCGGAAGCGTGCCGACGACCGACGAGCGGGTCGCCTCCCTGACCATCAGTATCTTCTCCGCCCCGCGCGCCGACGGCGGCTCGGGAAGTGGGTGACCCTGCATGTTGAAAACCAGGAAACATGCGTATGTCGCGGTCATGATGCTTGGCGGCGCCGCGTTGGTCGTGGACCGCTGCATCCTTACCCCCAGTGCGACCACGCCCGCGTCCGTCGCCGCTTCGGATCGGTCCGCGCCCGCCGGGATCCGACCGCCCACCGTTCCCGGCGCGCCGGGACCCGCCGATGCCCCCTTGTCGATCCCGGAGTTGCCTTTCCCCCGCGGCCTTCCGCCCTGGGACCCGCGGGCCCCGATTCGCGACCTTTTCGCGCCCCATTCCGAGGAAAACGCGACCGATAAGGCGCGGTCGACGAACGCCGCGGAGGCCGGGAAAGGGACCTGCGCCGCGTTCGCTAAGGAACATCATCTGGATGCAGTGCTTCTTCAGGAACGTCTCAAAATAGCGATCATCGACGGTGTTTGGGTGCGGATCGAAGAGTCGGTTGACGGCTGCGTGCTGAGCGAAATCGTCGGGAACAAGGTCCGCTTTCTTTGTCGCGACGGCGACGTCGTACTGGCCCTCTTGCCACGAGGCTAAAGTGCCTCGTCTGGGTCAACGATACCTATATCGTGTGCTGTGTGTGGTCGCAGACCATTCACCGCCCCCAATGGGGTCGGGCATCGAACCAGGAACTCAAGCGAGTAAACGCTAATGATCGTTCAATCCAGAAAACGCGCCTTCAGTCTCGTTGAGTTGGTCATCGTCGTCGTCATCATCGGTGTGATCGCGGCCATCGCGGTTCCGCGCATCAGCCGCGGGGCCAAAGGCGCCGGCGAGTCAGCCCTGCGCGGCAGCTTGGCCAGTTTGCGGAATGCGATCGACATGTATTCCGCCGAGCACGGCGGCACCTGGCCCGGCGCCGATAACCTCGAAGCCACACTGATCCGCCAGTTGACGGAGAAGACCGACGCCTTCGGCGTCGCCGGCGGCACGTTCGGACCCTATCTGCGACGCGGCTTCCCGCCCTGTCCGGTCGGACCGCGCGTCGGCGACACCGGCGTCGTCCTGGTCACCACAACGCCCCTGAACTCGGCCACAGCGACCGAGGGGACCGCCGGCAAAGGTTGGGTCTACAACTACCAGACCGGGGAAATCATCGTCAACTGCGATAATGACGACGACAGTGGCACCGTGAAGTACGACAAGTACTAGTGTCTCAATTCAGTTGAATCTGCGGGTTGGGTGCCCCAGCCCTTGGGCTGGGGGACCGACGCACACGATTACTTTCTGTCCCCCACCGCAAGCGGTGGGGGACCCATCAAGTCGTACAACCCGCAATTCCAAGTGAAACGGACCACTAGCCCGGATTATTCATACCGCTCCGATTGGACGTGGCTGAGGCTGGGCGGGCGTCGGCCGTGATGCGTTGTGCACACGTTGGGCAGGGTACGCGCAGAAAACCCCCTGACCCCCATCGAGACCCAAGCTGTCGGCGGCATCATGAAACGACCGGTGCACGACGACGAAGGTCGTGGATACCCGGGCAGCCGCGGCAGAACCACGGCAGAAAGGGCCAAGGGGCGGGCAGGCGAATGAGAATGCGACGCGTGGACTGAATCACCTCGCAGGCCACTTTGATGAGCATCATTCGCCACGTCGTAATGTGACCCTGCCCCAGCGGATCACGCT
>JAZDHF010000035.1:0-19098 GCA_043806315.1 Planctomycetota bacterium
GCCGCGCGGTACACGTCAGCAAGCAGTATCGGTTTTCTCTTATCTAAACGCAGCAACCAGATGCGAGCCTTGCACGGTGTTGATATCGTTTTGCCGTGCTGAGTTCGTTCGGTCACGCGCTTCCGGTTTTTCGCAAAGCAGAAAGGTGAGGTTTACGTGGCGGAGGTGGACGCGGCAATCGACAAGCGATTAACGTGGTCTGCAACGGGAGCCGGACCTGAGGACGTGCAGATGAACCTGCGCGGATGAGTCAAGGGAGCGGAGACTAGGCAGCAGGAGTTCGGAAAGCGATTTGCGAGATAAAGGGGAACGAGCCGGCCTTGTCGCATGCGGGCGTTGGCCGGCTCGTCCGGTTGGTCGTTGACAGCTGCGCTGCCAGCGACGCACTCCAAGTCATTTTCTACAGCTTACGTCTCCTAGTCAAGCACGGATAACGCAAAAACTGCGTTGGTCTTGCCTGGAAGTGAGGCGTCGTCTCACCGGCGCCGGGCGAGTGACGTGGGTTTTAGGACGTATCGACTGAGCGCACCTGAGAAAGGCGAGCATCCGCCGAGGCCAGCGAGTCGATCTGATCGGTTTATGTGATGACGTGTGGACAGCGGGGCGGGGTGAGCGGGCATTGTGAGTGGCACGAGCAGCGCGGCGTGCGCGTTTGTCGGTAAGGGCGAGCGGTGTCGTCGCGTTGAGAAGCCGCAAGTTTGCGGAGAGCGGGAATGAAGAGGACGTGGGTTAGTTGGGTGTTTGCCGCGGCCGGAGTGCTGGTAGGCGTTCGAGGCTTCGCTCAGGAGGTCGTGATTAACGAGCTCAACTACAACCCGCTAGGTAGCGACGACGTTGTGCTGCTCGAGTTCATCGAGCTCTACAATGCCGAGAGTACCCCGGTTGATCTTTCTGGCTGGGAGTTGGATTTCGGTGGCACCCCCTTTGCGCTTCCTCCTGGAGCAACGATCGGTGCCCACAGCTACGTGGTTGTCGCCGAGAGCATCACGAACCTGTTTAATGCGACCGGGTACACGGCTCCGTACGAATGGGGCAGTATTCCACTTCACGGTCGGCTGGACAACGGCGGCGAGGACGTCGTGCTGCGCGACGGCCCGGAGGGCGCGTCAACGGTGATCGATTTGGTCTACTACGACGACGACCCTCCCTGGTCTGCATTGCCTGATGGTGACGGCCCGACGTTGGAACTAGTCAATCCCCTGCTTGATAACACCTTGCCCTGGTCGTGGCTTCCTTCTATCGGTGTATGCATCGGTGGTGACCGAAACGGTCAGGTCTGCGCCACCGAGGCTTTCTGCACGCCGGATGGGCTAGCGAGCTGCACGGGGACCCACGGGACACCCGGAGCTCAGAACAGCGCCTTCAGCAACGCACCAACGGTGCAAGGCGAGGTTCCGCGCCGCCTAACGGCGGCAAGCGCACTGCCGTCGGTGGCCGTTACGTTCAGCATCCCAGTCAGCGGCGTGGTTGCCGCGGACCTACGGGTGGCCGGTGCACCAGCGACGACACTGGAATGTCCAACGTGTTCCGGCGGTTCGGGGGCCGGTCCCTACATTTTCAGCGGTTACACGTCGCCGGCGGCGGGATCGGTCACGGTAGCGCTCGGGCCGGGAGTGATTCAAGGAGGCGGTATACCGTTTCAGGGTGATACCTGGACGGTATCGGTAGGTTTGGTCGTCGTAATCAACGAGATTCACTATCACCCGCCGGATCCTAATGGAGATGCGGAGTTCATTGAGCTCTACAACGCCGGCTCTAATCCCGCAAATATGGCGGGTTGGACCCTGTCCGACGGCGTGGAAATGACCTTCCCGCCCGGAACGACACTGGCACCAGGCGCATATCGAGTCCTAGCGTTGAATCCGACGTTTTTGCAGCAAGTGACCGGCTATGCAGGCGCTCTTGCGTGGACAGGCGGTCGTTTAGAAAACGCCGGTGAGCGTGTGGCGCTCTCCGATGCTGCCTCGAACCTAATCGATGCAGTTCAATATAGCGATCGCGGCGACTGGCCGCTGCTCGCCGACGGCGACGGGCGCTCGGCGGAACTCGTGAATCCCGCGCTGCCGAACGAGTACGGGCCGGCATGGAAGGCGTCGACCGGTAACTATGGAACACCCGGGGCGCAGAACAGTGTGTATCAAGCGTCGGTAGCGCCGATCATCACGGGGACCATCCACGATCCGCCGATCCCAGCGCCGTCCCAAAGCGTGCTCATCACCGCTACGGTAATCGATGACACGCCGGGACCGACCGTGACGCTGTACTACAGGCAGGATCAGGATCCGACGATCGCCTACACCTCGATTCCCATGTCGGATGACGGTTCTCACGGGGACGGGGCGGCGGGCGACAACGTATACGGGGCCGCTGTTTCAGGTCTGGCGGATGGGCAACGACTCGACTTCACGATCCGGGCGACCGACGGCACCAACACCGCGGCGGCGCCGCCGGGGCACAACACGTTGAATCCCGGTGCGTACCCGGCCCAGACGTATCTCTGCAAATTCTCGAGTGAAACGATTCGCACGGATTTTCCCCATTATCACCTGATTACAACGCAACATACGAGGAACCTGCAGAGTGTTCGCAACGAGACTGAATACGACGGGACCTTCTTGCACTGTCGTGCTTCAGGCCAGTGCGAGATCTATTACAATATCATCGAGCGGTACCGTGGCGCTACCAGCCTCTATCAGAATCCTCCATCGTTCCGTATCAGCTTTTCATCCGGTCATCCAGTCGAATCCGAGATGGGGTTCGACATGACGGAAATGAATCTACTGGGTCAACAACCGGCACGCCAGATTCTGGGCTACGGGTTGTTCGAGGCGAATGTAGGTCCCGCTCCGAGGGCTGATCTCGTTCGTCTCAATACCAGCCCGCTTGCCCACGGCGGAGTACAGGACATTGTCTATGCTAATGTAGAACGCATCGACGGGGATTTCTTCGCGTCGCAGGACGGCGCGATAACTCCCGAACGATTGCCAAACAGGTGCGCAAACAGCGGCAACACTTGTGAAAGCGATGCAGACTGTGCGCCCGGTGAGACATGCGAGAGCCGAGACAATGGCACTTGTTACCGGGGGCGGCATGACTACAAGGCGAGACTAGTCTGGCTGGGTTTCGACCCGGATTCCTATCGAGTTGATGCCAGTGAACGCAACGGCTATCAGGTAATCACCAACGAAGACGAAGATGATTGGACGGACCTGATCAACCTCTGTGACGCCCTTTGGTGCAGCACAACGGACGGTGGCGCCCTCTGCACCGAAGACCGCTACACCAGCTGGTATCCGGAACACCTCGAGGATTATGCCGACGTCGATCAATGGGCAGCCTGGTTCGCCCTGCATACCTTGCTCGCCAATAACGAGGGTGGGATTTATAGGGACGCGGGCGACGACTACTTCCTCTACTTCGATCCGGTGCTGCATAGCGCGACGCTACTGCCGTGGGATTTGGACGCCATTTTCTCCTATGCAGACGGTGGCGCGAACCAGACAATCTGGCGCACAACTGTCGCATCGGTTCAACGCCTTCTTCGGCACAACGCATTCGCCGGTCGATTCGTCGGCTCCTACTGCGACGCAGTGAACACTTTTTTTTCGCAGGTAGAGATCGATGCAGCGATTGACGCAATACCTGACGCTGCATTCACGGAGTACAGTTGGCAGACCCCGCAGGGGGACGGACCTCGTACGAAACAGGGGATGAAGGACTGGGCGACAAACCGCCGCAACTACGTCAGCAACACAGTTGTTTCCCAGACGACCTTGGAGGGTGTTCCGGGAAGCCCGTACAGAAGCCCCAATCCTACAATCTCGCTTAGCGGTGAGCTGAACCAATGCCACACGCACAGTGTTGTAGTAAACGGTAAGCCGGTCGACTACTTCAGCGTCTACGACGCAGTGTGGTCACATGAATACACGCTTAGTCCAGGACTGAATACAATTACGGTAGAGGCTTTGGACCACAATGGAATTCGAGTGGACCGCGCCGACAGCAGTGTGTACTACATTCCGCCAGGTGGCCCGCTTCGGATGACCATGCCGACCAGAATGGTCAAAGACAAGACGCTGACGCTCAAGGCCGAGATCATTGACCGGTTAGGAAGCTTGGGGCGTCCCGACTGGCGCAAATGGAATCTGCTCGGAACAGTGTCCGCGCGGCGAGTCTCCGATCAGAGTCCGGTCCCGACCTCTATAACTGTTTTCGAGACGTTCGCTGCGGGTGCCGGTGCAGGGACCCCTCCGGAAGACTCTATACGCTTCTACAACGGCGTCGGGAGCGTGTCGATTACACTCGATGACCCTGAGTCGGTTGTTGGAGAGGATATTGAGGTTGTCGTGGCCGTCGACGGGCGAACGGCGAGCAGGGTGGTGACGGTTCTCGACAATGTTCCCGCCACCTTCAAGACGCTCTCCGGAACATTGTCCGGGGTGAATCTAACCTGGGGCCCGGGAGACGGGGTGATCCACCTTACCAGTGATGTAACCGTACCATCGGGGAGCACGTTGACGATCAACGCGGGCACGCTCGTGATGGTCGATCCCGGGCCGGCGGGCAACGGCACGGCCATCTGGGTCAGCGGCAACGTCAATGCTCAGGGGACGGAAACGGAACCGATATTCTTCTTCGCGACCGCCGGTCCCGCAGCGATGGAGTTACCGCAGACCCAGCAGAACAACTACTCCTCGTGGCGCGGGCTATACCATGACGGCGGGGGCACGTCACACTACTCTTTTGTCTTCGTGACCGGTGCTGGAAACGGCTCAATCTCCGGCCACCCCCGGCCACCGATCTTCAGGTTCTACGGTTCGCACTCGCTGGTTATGACCGACTGCATGGCTGCAGACTGCCCCGGCAAGGCGCTTCACACTTCCAGCGGCGGTTCGGTCACTGTTTCGCGATGCCTGTTCTCGCGAAACGGAATCGGTGGTGAATTCTATGGGAGCGTGCAGGTTCTGATCGAGGACTCCTGGTTCACGCGCATTGGTCGTGCCCCCGAGGCAAATAGTGTTGACGGCGATTTCCTTCACTTGGACAACGGCGGTGGAAGTACGATTCGCCGATGCATCCTGACAGATGGCGGAGACGACGTAATCGACGGGGCGGCCAGCGTTCAGATCACGGTCGAGGATAGCATTGCATACGATGCCCGTGACAAGCTGCTGAGCCTCTATGGCTGCTGCGGCTACATGGACAACGTCCTTGCCTTCAACCTCTCCGGTGCCTATGACAATAGCGGTGGAGTAGTTACGCAGTCTACATTTGCGGTGCAGCGTAACTTCAGCTCAGGTTACGCGTATACTGTTGGGCGGACGATTCTGTGGCCTGGCAGCGCCAGTACATGCGGCGGCGACGTGGACTACACGCTTGTTGGTAGTCCCGGTCATCTAGGCTGCGGTGTTGGCAACTTTTCCGCAGACCCGCTCTTTGTGGACGCGGCCAACCACGACTACAACCTGCAACCCAATTCACCTGCCATGCGTGCCGGTCCAGGCGGTGAACGGATCGGTTGGCTTGGTTTCCCAACCGGCCAGCCGTGTTCGGACGATTCGGAGTGCGACGACGGCGACGCTTGTTCCGCGGATTCTTGTGCCGCTGGTGCCTGTGACCACACGCCGGTGGCGGGCTGTATATCATGTGACACAGATGAGGACTGCGAGTACGGCAATCCATGTGCGATCGGTACATGCGGAGTGGACGCCAAATGTTCATTCGCCCCGACCAATGAGGGGTCGGCTTGTGACGACGGCTGGCCTTGCACGAGCGGCGATCAGTGCGCCGGCGGTGTCTGCGTGGGAACCGTGGACTGTCCCGCCGGTTTAGTCTGCGATCCGGAGACCGGTGGACAGTGCGGAGGGTTAACCGTCATCACATTCCAGGACGGCGTAAACGGCTACAATAGTACGCACGATACCTTCATCCGAGAGGCCTCACCGGGCAGTAACAATGGGGCGGTTGGCAATTGGGAATGGGACAGCCAAGACGGAACTCCCGCAGGCCGGAACATCGGGCTCATCCGTTTCGACGACATCTTCGGGGCCGGATTCGGGAAGATACAGCCCGGTTCGATGGTCACGTCTGCGATCCTGACGCTCGTGGCGTTCGACACAAGTGTCGCGCCCGCCGGTGACATCCACGAGTCGCTTGTCAGCTGGAGTCAATCGACCGCCGCATGGAACAATTTCGGGGGGGAGGCGGGTGTGCAACCCGATGAAGTCGGCGGTTTCGTAACGAAAGCGCCGGTAAACACGGGTACGGCGGTGATTGATGTGACCGCCAGCGTGCAAGCCTGGGCCTCCGATCCGGCCGATAACTTTGGGTGGATATTCCTTCCGAACTCAACCAATGGCCTTCAAGTGTATTCCAGCGAATACGCAACTGTGGCCTTGCGACCCAGCCTCACTGTTAGATTCGCGGCGTTCTGCACTGCTGACGCCGATTGCGACGACGGGTCATTCTGCAATGGGTCAGAGACATGCAATCTCGGTGCCAGCTTTTGCGAGCCGGGGGTGGTAGCATGCCCCGGGCGGCTCTGTGATGAGGTAACTGATATTTGTGTGGATTGTTTAGCCCCTGCAGACTGCGATGATGGTGATTCCTGCAACGGCAGCGAGATGTGTCAAGCAGGTTCGTGCGTCTCAGGAACAGCGCTGGACTGTGACGACGGCGTTGCATGCACGAACGACTCGTGCGATCCGGAGCTGGGTTGTGAGAATGTCAACAACTGTCCCGTGGGCGATATCTGCAATCTTAGCAACGGTGTGTGCCAGCCGGGACCGACTGCCCTGATTGAGTCCGGGGCTGTCTGGGCGTATTTGGACACTGGTTCCGACCAGGGGACTGCGTGGACCGCCCTCGGTTTCGACGACAGTGCGTGGCGCTACGGCGCCGCACAGCTTGGCTATGGCGACGGTGACGAAACGACGGTGGTCAGGTACGGGGACGACCCGGCCAACAAGTATATTACCACCTACTTCCGCCACGCGTTCGAGTTACCCGGCGCATCGACGGTTACGAATCTTACCCTGAACCTGCTCCGAGATGACGGTGCCATCGTATACCTGAACGGTACCGAAATACGCCGGGACAATATGCCCGCTGATCCTATCGACTACCTGACGCACGCCTCCGACCCACCAGTTGCCAGCGGTGACGAAGTGATCTTCTTCAGCTCCACAGTCTCGCACACGCTGCTAGTTGACGGCGTCAACATCGTCGCAGCCGAGATCCATCAGAACCGCCCTGACAGCTCGGACATAAGTTTCGACCTTGAGCTCATCGCCAATACGTTCTGTACGGATGGCGGTGACTGCGCCGATGGTAACGTTTGCAACGGGGTCGAGACGTGCCAGCTTGGCCTATGCCTGCCCGGTACGTCCCTCGATTGCGATGACAGCGTTGCCTGTACGAACGATTCCTGCGACGCCGCGCTCGGTTGCGAGAATATCGACAAGTGCCCTGCGGGCGAAGTCTGCAACGCCGTTACTGGGGAGTGCGAAGCGTCGGCGGCGAACCCCTTGCCGATCGTGGAAGGCGACACGTGGACTTACTTCAAGGGCACGGAGGAACCCACGCCGAGCGATCTTACCGCATGGACGCGACTGGGGTTTGATGACGATGTAGCGGGCTGGTTCACGGGGCCCAGCGGCTTCGGGTATGGGACAGATTGTGCCCCCTTTGGTACCTTGTTGGAGGATATGGAGAATAGCTATGCCAGCCTCTATACGCGCCGCCAGTTCTGGATCAGCAGTCCCGACGCACTGACGGCTCTGACGTTGACGGTCGATTATGATGACGGGTTCGTCGCATACCTTAACGGTGTGGAGGTGGCGCGCAGCAGCGTCGTCGGGACACCGCCTGCATTTGGTCAGTTGGCTACCGCGGATCACGAGTGTTTCGGTGGACCCACGCCAAACCCACCCGAGGAATTCGACGTCAGCGCTTTTATCGGAGACCTCGTGGCAGGCGCTAACGTGCTGGCGATCCAAGCGCACAACCTCACCCTTGGCAGTTCCGACTTCACCCTGTTGGCGACACTGGATGCGGTTGGCGAGGAACCACCCACAGTGGAGGCGGTCGCATCGCGCTATTTGGCCGTTACGCCGCCGCCGGGCGAATCATCGGTGGCGCTGCGCGTGGAGAGCAACGGTATCTCATGTCTACCCCGCTATATCGATGCGGCTGGACATCTCGTCGACTACCCGGTCTTCCGGAGTTCCGACGATTGGGGAACCGTCTATGTGGGCAGCAAGGAGATCATTCCGTCAACGATGTACGGACTGCGGGCCGACGCCCGCCTGGCGACTGAACCCGAGAATCTCTCGGTTCCAGCGTTTGCGAGCACATGGACGTGGGGTGACTTGAATAATGCTTCCGATGTAGACGTTTTTGATATCGTTTACGTGCTTGACGCCTTTCAAGATATCTTCTCCCAGGCCACGCTCCATAGTGCAGATCTGAGGGGTGACATTCCCAACAGATCTATTGATATCTTCGACATCGTGGCCGTGCTGGATGCCTTTCAAGGGCTGCCCTACCCTGGGACCCCCTGCTCGTTGCAGAGCACAGCCGCAGACCACGGTGGTGCGATCCCGACGGGCATTGTCAACGCGGTTTCAAGGCGGGCAGTGGTACGGCCCGGTGAGCCTTTCGCTGTGGACATCTACGCAAGCCGTATCAGTGAACTGCGCGGCTATCAGATAGCGCTTGACCTCTGGTCGGAGGAAGGTGTCTACAACCGGCCAGTCGAAGCGAACGCGGAAGTCCGGTTGGAGTCCATCTTTGTCGACACCGATCGCGGGGACTACGTGTTCCGTGGTCTAACGAGTTATCCTGTTGCAGCTGAGTCTACGGGACAATTGGCCAACGCAGCGCTGGAGAAAGGCGGTGATGCCTGGGACAGGACGTATCTTGGAACGTACCTCTTCCGAGTATCCAAAGGGTACGCCGGGAAAGGGTTCCATGTGGCCGTTCGGCCGAGCAACGAGAGCATATTCCTTGATTCAGCAAATGAGGCAATAATGAATGTCAAGGCGAATGGGGCAGAGATCAGGGTATCGCACCGACGCCACGTACGCAATACTATCGGACTCGTTCCGGAGTAGATTGCAGGGGGATCCCTGCTCGGCAGGCTGTGTGTGTTTGAGTAGATGTAGGAAGTCCAAGACGGCCTAAACGCATTGGTCATGGCTGACCACCGACTTCGGGACGGGGGGTGGAGGAGGTGTTTCGTTGAGATTTGGGAGGACTTGAGTTGACCGCGGTGTGATCTCGCGTGGGAATGGTAACGTGACGGCATGACCGAAGGAAGCCCTGAAACCACCAGACACGTTGTGCTTCACCCTGTCCTCGGCCCTGTGGACAGGCGGCCAAAGACGTGGCATTCGGTCGAGGCAAGCCTGGCTGGCGATCCACGAACGTCACCGAATGAGCGTGTGTGTGGTACCTCCACTTGATACACGCTGGGAGGTGGCACCAAGCCACCTTCACGAACCGCGACCTGCGAGAAGCGGTAGGGGAACCGAGTCTTCCTTCCCGGCGGCCTGGAGCATGCTGGATTATAGACAGCGACTCCAGGCTGGCTTTGGATTTGCAAAAACCCGTGCCTCGCGCGCTTACGTGTACGCTTGGTGAACGACAGCGGCCACAAAGACGTCGCGGTATGGCCGGCAAAGAGTGGTGCGTTTCATGCTAAGGCGGGGTGTTAGCTTGGCTTTCGCGATGCGTGCCCCAGGGACGAGTTTGGTGTTTGTAGTGAGTCGTGCCCAACTCCCGGAGGAGACTCTCCCTCCTTCGAACCTCCGCGTGGCTGGCCGGGGTCAGTGAGGCCCCGGCTAGCCATGGAGGTTGCATGGCAATCTAGTGCCGCGACATACCTCGTTAGCTGATATTTGCAGATAGTAGACGGACACGTATGTGATTCGCCAGAGAGCCAGTAATGAAAAAGCAGGGAGCGACGTTCAGAGAGGAGGAGGAACATGGGGACTTGGAGAGCAACTGATTCGCTGGAGCAACACGGCGGCGGTGAGGTCAGCTCATGCTTGTATTGTTCTCAAGGCGGATGGCGGCGACGGGTTTCCGACCCTAACGATGCGATCATCGTGGGGGACGCAGAGACAGGTGCAACGACATCGGAGTGTGTGTGGAAGCGGGTCAGCGAAAGAAGTATTGAAAGCGACAGTGGAGTACTAGCAGCCCTGGCATCTGGTTCCAGTTACCTTGTGGGTTTCATGGCGAACAGGCGGAGGGCAAGATGAGACGCTGCTCGGTCGCGCGCGACGTTTTCGTTTGCGTCATCGTTTCCGGTTTACCTCTGTGGTCGGATGTGGTGTGTGCTCAACCCGCCAATCCGGAAACCCTGATCACGGAGTTGATGGCCGCCAACGAAACCACCCTCACGGATGAGGATGGTGAATACTCGGATTGGCTTGAACTCCAGAACATCTTCTTTCCCAGCACCGACCTGTCAGGCTGGTACCTGACCGATGACCCGGCCGACCTCGCCAAGTGGCAGTTCCCCGCAGTGAGCCTGACGCGCGGCGAGGCGCTGGTTGTTTTCGCTTCGGGTAAGAACCGTGCTGTGGCCGGCTCCGAGCCGCACACGAATTTCAAGCTCGACCGGGACCAGGAGTATTTGGCGCTGGTTAAGCCTGACGGAGCGACGATTGTCCACGCCTACGCTCCTTCCTATCCCCCACAGAGCACGGACGTTTCCTACGGCCTGCAGCAATCGGCCGCTAGTCTCGTCTCTGATTCAGCCGACACCGTTTACCACGTTCCCACGATCGATGATGCCACACTGGGAACACTCTGGACCGAGCCCGGGTACGATTGCTCTTCCTGGACAAGCGGACCGCTGGGTTTCGGGTTTATCTCCAGTGTAACGCCCGCTTTTGAGGTTACTTTCTACAAAGCCAACGTTGCGGTATTAGATCTTGGGTCCGCGGAGGCGATTATCACCGACCCGCTTACGCACAGTTACACGGTCACACAATCCAGCGCCGTGATCAACTTTCTTAATACCGGAGGCAGTGGACGCTACGGCAGCGATCTCCCGTTCCCCGGGACGACCATCGGCGAGAACGTGGACGATTTCGTCGTCGAGGCCACGGGCACGATCCTGATACCTGAAGCGGGTCTCTGGACATTTGGAGTCAACAGTGATGACGGCTTCGGCTTGGAGTTGAGCTGCGATCCCTATTTTTACTCGTCCTCATTCCCCGGCCTGCGCGGGGCTGCCGACACACTGGCGGTCTTCAACATACCTTACGCCGGCGGGTACTACGTCCGGCTCGTGAGTTTTGAGCACGGCGGCGGTTCGGCGTTGGAGCTGTTTGCGGCTCAGGGAAGTCACTCAGCCTTCAACGCAACCTACTTTGATTTGGTCGGCGACACGGCGTCCGGAGGGCTGGCCGTCGTTGGTTTCGAGGCGGACATCGGGACCGACGTCAGGGCGGAAATGCAGGATATAAACTCATCCATCTGGATGCGCACAGAGTTCGCAGTCAGCGATCCCGGTGCATTCGTGCAGTTGTTCATGCAGATGAAGTACGAGGACGGTTTTGCGGCCTACCTGAACGGTCAGGAGGTGGCACGCCGAAACGCACCGGCGGCGATGGAATGGAACTCGGCCGCCGAGACGGACAGGCCGTTGCCCGAGGCCATGATGTTTGAACGTATCGACCTGACCGACAGCATTCCTCTTTTGCAGTCGGGCGTCAATGTTCTCGCAATCCAGGGGATAAATGACAGCGCCGCGGACGGCGATTTCCTGATGCGGCCCCGACTGACCGCGCTCCTGCAGACGAGTTTCAACGACCCGCCCCGGTACTTCACAACTCCGACGCCGGGCGCGCATAACAATGCAGGCTTCGCGGACATCTCGGCATCAGTGGCCTTTTCGCGCCCGGATCAGATGTTCACCGACGCATTCTCGGTGACCCTGACGACCGCGGCCGTGGAAGGCATTATCCGCTATACGCTCGACGGCACGGACCCCACGGAGACGACCGGGCAGGCATACAGCGGCCCCATCCCCATCGCCGGCACAACCCACTTGCGTGCCCGCGTGTTGGAAGCGGAGAAGGCTCCCGGTCCCATCGGTCGTCGCTTGTACAGCAAACTAGATGCGTCCGTTCTGGCTTTCGACTCCAACCTTCCGTTGGTCGTGGTGGACACGTTCGGCCGGCCGCTCAACCAGAACTGGTACACCCTGGGCCTGGCCAGCTTCATCGAGCTGACCAACGGACGGGCACGGGCAACGGATACGCCGGAACATCTGGGCCGCGCCGGTCTGAAGCTGCGCGGCTCAAGCTCGATGGGGTTTCCCAAGAAGCAATTCGCCCTTGAGATGTGGGATGAGGACAACCGGGACGTCGACGTCTCGGTGCTGGGTTTTCCGGCCAACTCCGACTGGGTCATGTACGCCCCCTACACCGACAAGACGCTGATGCGCGACGTCCTCGCGTATCTCTGGAGCAGTGACATCGGCCGGTACGCGGTGCGCACGCGTTTCGTGGAGGTGTTCCTGGACTCCACGGGGAACGGGGTCTCCTCGGCCGACTATGTTGGCGTGTACGTCTTTGAGGAGAAGATCAAGCTCGGTCCGGATCGGGTGAACATCACCGAACTTCTCTCCGTGGACAACTCTCCCCCGGCGGTAACCGGCGGCTACATGATCAAGAAGGACAGGCTCGATCCAGGAGATACGGGCTTCCTCACGAGTAGAGGCCAGCGTCTGGCATACGTGGATCCCAAGGAGGTGGAAATCACCTCTTCCCAGGCCGCGTATCTGACCGGGTTTCTGAATGAGTTTGAATCGGTGTTGTACGGCCCGGACTTTGCGGATCCACTCGAGGGGTACGCAGCCTACATGGATGCGGACTCATTCATCGATCACCACATCATGGTCGAAATGACCAAGAACATCGACGGATTCCGGCTGAGCACGTACATGTTCAAGGACCGCGGCGGAAGACTGAACATGGGTCCGGTGTGGGATTACAACCTCACATTGGGCAACGCGAGTTATCTTGACGGTTGGCTTCCGACGGGCTGGTACAATACGGCGCTCAGCGATACTGATTACCCCTGGTGGCGACGCTTATTCTCTGATCCGGAGTTCTCCTTGCGCTACGCGGATCGGTGGTACGCGTTCCGGCGCGGCGCGTTTGTCACGGCCAGGCTGCTTGGCCATATAGACGAGTATGCACTGCTCTTGGCCGAGGCCCAGGTCCGGAATTACGTCCGCTGGCCGATTCTTGGAGTCTACGTCTGGCCGAACTACTACATAGGTGCGACCTATGACGACGAAGTGGCTTGGATGCGGCAGTGGCTGGCGGATCGTCTGACCTGGTTTGACGGCCAGTTCGTCCCTCCGCCAGCGTTCAATCAACAGGGCGGTTCGGTTCCATATGGATTCCAGCTCTCCATCGACCCCGGAACCGGCACCGTTTACTACACGCTGGACGGCACCGACCCCCGCCTGCCCGGGGGCGCAGTTTCACCGACGGCTCTGGAATACACCGGGCCTCTGGTCCTCACGGTTGACACCGAGGTCAAAGCGCGCATCAACTATGGCAGCACTTGGAGTGCGTTGAACAAGGCAAAGTTGGAGCCGATTCCCCCCGCGTATATTAATGAGGTGCTCGCGAACAACGCATTGGCGAAGACGGACGAAGTGGGAGAGTACGACCCCTGGGTGGAACTATACAACCCCTCGACCTCGACCGCCGAGGTGAGCAATATGTTCCTGTCCGACGATCCGGCGGTCCCGATGAAGTGGCCGATACCCGCCGGTACGAGGCTATGCGGGTGGTCGTGGCTGCTCTTGTGGGCCGATGCCGAACCTTACGAGGGTGTCCATCATCTCAACTTTGCGTTGAATCCGGCCGGAGGGTCCATAGGGCTTTATAATGAAGCCGGAGAGTGTATTGACCAGCTTGCCTACCCCGCGCTTTCCCCTGACGTCTCATTCGGCAAGCTTCCGGACGGCAATGGCGTGCTGCGGCCTTTCCTTACCCCGACTCCGGCCCAGCCCAACCAAGACGCTGCACCGTTAGTGTTCTTGAACGAATACAACGCGGTGGCTGCGGATGAATACTTGAAGAACCAGGGTTCGGACTTATTCTGGGGTAGAGTTCTTGGAAACGGCGGAGATTGGTTTGAGATCGTGGTCGCCACCGATCATGCCGACCTCCGGGGTTGGCAGTTTGTGATCAGCGACGACACCGGTGGAACTGGGCAGACGCTGCAAACGCTGCTCCTCAGCAACGATTTGCTGTGGGCCGACGTTCGGGCGGGTACGATCATCACCGTCGGCGAGAACTTGCCGAGTGACGTAGGTTACGATCCCGCGGGCGGCGACTGGTGGATCCACGTGCAGGCCGCTCACACGGCGGACGGCACGTACATCACCAACCAGGATTTCACGGTCTCCAACCGCAACTGGCAACTTACCATTCGCGATGCCGCAGGGTTAAGTCGTTTTGGGCCGGCCGGTGAGGGAATCCAGCCGCTCAGTGGAATCGGCAACGACGAAGTATTCAAGCTGGAGGAGGATCCGACGCCGTTGATCACCCCCTTGTCGAACTATAACGATGGAACATCGAGCACGTTTGGAGCCCCGAACCTCTGGAGCGCCGGGACCGTAACGCAGGACTTCACCGACCTGCGCCGGGTGATTCCTTCGACGTGCGGCATGGACGGCGATTGCGATGATGATGATCCCTGTACTTCGGACACATGCGTGCTGAGCACGTGCGTATTTGCTCACAACACCTTGCCCTGCGATGATGGCAATCCGTGCACGTCCGGTGATCATTGTGGTTCGGGTGAGTGTGTCGGCGACGGCCTTCCTGCCTGCTGCATAGTCGATTGCGATTGCGAGGACATGGACAGCTGCACGCACGATACATGCATGGGAAACACGTGCCAACACGCACCGCTTGAAGATGGCCAGCCGTGTGACGATCAAGACCGTTGCACACTGGCCGATACCTGTGTCAACGGCGCATGTGCAGGCTCGGCAATGGACTGCTCGTGGCTCGGCGGGACGTGTTACGTTGGCGCATGCGATCCGGTGACCGGAGCATGTCGCACTGCGCCTGCGAACGAGGGCGGAGCCTGTGACGACGGGGACGCCTGTACGACAACCGACACGTGCAATGAGGGAGCGTGCACAGGCGGTCCGGCGTTGGTGTGCAATGATGGCAACATGTGCACGGATGACACGTGCAATCCAGTAGAGGGTTGTGTGAATAGCGCCGTTGATTGCGACGATGGAGACGCATGCACGAGCGATACATGCGACTCCGTGACGGGCTGCGTCCACACGCCTTTGACTTGTGATGACGGTCTGTATTGCAGTGGCGCGGAGGCGTGTGAGGGTGGGATATGTGTTGACCGGCCGCCACCATGCCTATCAGGTACGATCTGCAACGAGGTGACCGATACCTGCGATGTAATCAGTCCGCCGGTCGTCTCCGCTGTAGGCCCCCGCTACCTGGAGATCACTCCGCCGCCGGGTTTGGACTCGGTGGCTTTGCAGGTGGCTTCTTTGGACGTCTCGTGTTTGCCGCGCTATCTGAACAGCAGTGGTCACCTGGACGACGAGCCGGTCTTCCGAAGCTCGGTAGCCTGGGGGACAATCTTCGCGGCAGATGCAGAAATCATCCCGTCGACCCAGTACAGCGTGCGCGCGGACGTTAGAGCAGCCCGAGAGCCGGAGAATCTCTCGGCCCCCGCCTCGACAACGACCTGGATGTGGGGTGACACGGACAATAGCGGCGAAGTGAATGTGTTCGATATCGTGTGCGTCCTGGACGGCTTCCGCGACGTCTATCCACGTTGCGATCTCCACGGCGATGATCTTCGGCATGACGTGCCGGACAGGACCGTGGATGTTTTCGACATCGTGGCAGTGCTCGATGCCTTCCAGGATCTTCCTTATCCGGGGTCGACATGCGAGACAGCGGCCTCGATGAGCGCGTGTCCCACTGCGGGTCCTATGGCTCGTATCCGATTGATACCCGCCAGAGTGCTCATCCGCCCAAGCGAGGAAACAGCGGTGGACGTCTATGGCAGCGGCCTGCCGGAGCTGCGCGCCTACCAGATAGGCCTCGTGGTGACGGGAGGAGGAGGCAGTGAGAGTGGTGGGTTGCTGGTCGACCGGGCGTTCATCGACAGCGCACGATCAGACTACGCATTCAAAGGTATGAACGCCTACCCCGTTGTCGCCAACCAGGAGACAAGAGTGGGGAATGCTTTGCTGTCGGGTATCGTCGGCACAGAAGATGAAGTCTACTTGGGTACGTTTGTGTTCCGGGCCGTGGAAGCTGCGGAGGGCGTATTTCACGTAACGGGTGAAATCCGCGTGGACATCCTCTTGCTCGATCAAAGAAGTGCGACCTTGAATGCAGAGATGGAGGGAGGAGAGATTCGCGTGACTCCGTTGAAGCGTGCACCACGTATCCTCCGGTCATCAGGACGATAGGATGACACTAGGTGCCGACGTGTCGAATCCTCGGTTCAATGTTCGACATCGTGAAATCGAATGCAGCAAGGTGGTGTCCGGAACGGAAAGACCCACGGGCACCCCGGGAAGGCAAGTGATGAATGACACTATGGCGCTCGCAGTGGACACCAGTTCTTCATGAGCCTGCCAATGGGTGTCAGTTTGGCCTTGATCAGATGGGCCAACGCGGTGGATGCCTGTGCCACTGCGGTCGCGGTCATGACTGGGGCGCAGCCATCAATGGAAGTAAACGATGCACGGCCGGTCCGAGACTGTGCCAGTTTCTCGTAGAGGTGTGCTATGATGAGGACCATTAGAAGGACAGCATTCGCGCCGCTTCTTGTGTCTCTCTTCAGTGTGGGGCAGCTTGCCCACGCCCAATTCCACGGCCTGGTCATCGCGTGGGGATACAACGAATATGGCCAGTGCGACGCGCCCGCGCCCAATGCGGAATTCGTGGCTGTTGATGGAGGTTACCACCACAGCCTCGGCCTAAAGACAGACGGCTCGATCGTAGCGTGGGGTAGAAACCAGTACGGCCAATGCGACATTGCGACGCCTAACGCAGATTTCATCGCCGTGGCGGCGGGACGGTACCACAATATCGGCCTGAAGGCCAACGGGTCGATCGTCGGGTGGGGATACAACTACCGTAACTGTTTAGCGTCCTTGGGTTTGGATTAGCCTATGTTGCGCAGTTGCGCGGGTGAATCGGCCCTGGAGATAACGCGGAGGCCGATTTTTCTCAGAAGTCTTCACTACATTTTCGAGGGTGTCCTTTCGGTCGGTAGGCGGAAGCTGTTGGAGTCGGTCACGTCGCGGTCGGCACAGAGGCGTTCGGGCAGGGTGAGCTTGAGGGCGGCCAGGAGGTCGGCTTGCTCGGCGTTGGGACGGGCCACGCGGCGGAGGCGAAGGGTTCGGCCCTCCACGGTGGTCAAGAGAATGTCCCCGATGGGCACGTCATGAAGCAGCCGCAACGCCGCGGCCGGACTTATCGGGCGATCCTTCGGCGAGGCGTTGGGCCGACGCGGGTCGGGTTTGTGGATGCGGGTCATCAGCCCGGAGCGATGCAGCAGGTGATCGAGGGCCTTCCACAACGCATAGGCCAGCACGCAGACGAAGACGTGAGCCTGCACACGTCCGGAGAGTTGATGCCACATCGGCCGCAGCAGCAGGTTCGATTTCATCGCCCGGAAGGCCTCCTCCGCGCGGGTGAGTTGCATGTAGGTCGACCAAAGCTGCTCCGCCGTCCAGTCCGTCTGATCACTCAAGAGCAGATACGCGCCGTCGCGACCCAGGGCGGCGCGAAGCTTCATGCGATCGTAGCGCAAGGTCACGCGTGTCGCGCTCCCGCGATCGTCTCGGGAGACCTCCACCGAGGCGAACTTCGAGGCCGCCGGCCAGCGCTCACGCAATCGACCAATCTGTTCCATCACCTTGTCTGCGTCCTTGAGATGTCCCTTCGAGACTCGCGCCGCGAGCTTCTTGAGGTCCCCATGCCAGCCGAGCAGTTGCCGCCGGCGAATGGCCCGCTCCTTGCGGCGACGCTGTTGGCTTCGAGCCGGAACGTACGCCTGACCGTCACGCCATACCGTCTGGACCTCCACCGAGGGGCGGATCGTCTGCCAGTCCTTCGTACACAGCTCGGCCTCGAACTCGGTCAGTTGACTCCGCGGCGTGCCCACCAGGAAGGATTGCCGGCGTTCCTTCAAGAACGCCAGATTCGCCTGCGACGCGATCCCTCGGTCCAGCACCCACACGCGGCGCGCCGTCCCGAAGCGCTTCTCCATCGTCTCCACGATCGTGGGGAACGCCGTCGCATCATTCGTGTTGCCCGCGAACACCTCGTCCCTTCGAGGCTCAGGGCAGGGGTACAGCGGGAAGCCGTCGGGCGTCACCACCAACGCCAGGACGACCTGCTTGCAGTCCGCGCGGTGGTCGCGCGAATATCCCCGCTCGGCCAGGTCGTTGTCCTCGGCCAATCCCTCGAAGAAGCTGCTGGTCAGGTCGCACAGCAGCAGGTCGAAGTTCAAGGAGAAGAGTTCGCCCAACCGCTCCTTCAGGTCTTGCTCAATCTTCTCTTTGCCCGAAAGCAGGGCGTCCAGCGTGCGATAGAGCCGATCCTTGGTCACCACCTCATCCGGCACACCCAGCAAGTCCTCCAAGGCCGTGCGGCGATAGCCATGCTCGGCCAGGGCGAACTCGGAGGTCTCCCCGCCGTTCCCCACGCACAGCCGCGAGATGACTTCGATGGCCACCATCGCCGCCGGTGGAACGGTCTCACCCTCTTGCGGAACATGCCGGGCCACGATCTCGTCGAGTCCCAGCTTCTTCCAAAGCTGCAATCCCAGCCACACGTCGCCGAACGCCCGGGCGTTGGTCCAGCCCACCTTCCCCAGATGAATACGCACCACGTCGGGATCGTCGGGCAGCGGCGCGGTTTCCCCATCGACGAATAACGGCGGTTCCCGACCGTCTTTATGCCGGCCATGAAAGATGGCCGTGCGCTGCCAGCAACGTTGTTGGTCGGGGGTCAGCTCACCAAGCTGCGCGACGATGCGTTGCCGTGGTCCGCG
>JAZDHF010000036.1:0-15482 GCA_043806315.1 Planctomycetota bacterium
GACCATGTCCGAGCTGCACGACAGCGGCGGTGGGCGCCCGCGTGGGTGCCAGGGTGGTGACCCAGAACCAGTCCGCCTCTTGCGTTTCGACCTGTCCGTCGCGTTGCCGCCGCACCGACCACGTTTCCAGACTGCGCACGATGCGGATGGGGGCCGCGACTTGCGGCCAAGTGGTGAAGCCACAGATGTCCCAGTACCGGCACTCGCGTCCCCGGTAATGCCCGGCGACCGCAGGCTGACAGGCAAACAAGGCGCGGGCGTCCTCCAGCAGGGCGGGGTGGTTGTCCTTGAGCACCGCCAGGATGTCCTTGCCGTGGGAATAGAGGTAGTTGAACACCCGGGGGTCGGCGTATAGCCCATCGCCCACCACCACATCGAAGGCCCGTGGATAGACAGGCAGAACGCGCTCCAGGAGCCGCAGGGCGGCGGCCACTTCGTCTTCGCCCGGACGCTGCGGCTCGGCATCCAACAGCAACGTCCAATTCGCCCCGACGAGTTGCAGACTAACGTGCCGGTGATAGTACTGCGTGCGTTCGCCCCCAGCGGTGTGCATCGTCCGGGTCAGGCAGCCCGGACAATGCCGCCGGTAGGTGGCGTGCGACTCGTGCCCGTCGAGCACCGCCGCGAGCTGTTGTCGTAGCGCGAGATTCTCGGCGGCGAGTTCCGTTCGGTTACGAAGGACGCCGCGTAAGAACAGCACTAGGATGCGTATCACGCGCATTTCGCAGCCTTCGAAAAGGTCAATCACGGCCTGGAAACGGTAGCCGGGGCTCGGAAGCCGTCAATTCGTAACTCGTTTGCGGACAACGATTGCGGAATATTCGGGATGGACAGGGATAAATCATGACCAAACGGCGCTTTAGTAGTAATACCGATCCCGTTAATTAAACGCGCGTCTATGTCGCCACCGGGTCGTGTTTCAACGCGCAGTTAAATACTGGGATGCGTATTAGATGGTCTTAGCGATTAATGGTGCGCAGGAACTCCTGCACCTCGGGAATTCCGCCCTGATAGATCAAGTACCCGTTGTACGGCTCGCGGGAAGTAGTCTCGTCGTTCACCGGACTAAGCATCAGCCGCTTCACCTCCTCGCGATCGTCGGTCTGCCCCAAAACCCAGCAGAGCTTCATGTAGGCGACCTCAGGAAGCATGTTCGATGCCGGCACTATGCCGAAAGTCATCAAGTCGCGGCCCGTGTCATAGACGTACATGCCGCAGTAACCCCACAAAGTTTGAACGGTCATGTAAACGTGTACGCCCGCCTCGATCGCCCGCTTGATCGCGGGATACAACGGCTTGTTGATGTGCCCAAGCCCGGTCCCGGCGATGACGATTCCACGATAGCCTTTCTCGACGATCGCATCCACCAAGTCGGGCAGCATGTTCGGGTAGTAATACAGTATGGTAACCTTCTCCTCGAAGGCGGTGTTGATCGTAACCTCGCGGTCAGTGCGGCGGCGCTTGTAGTCCTGCCGAAGGTGAACAAGTTCACGCGGCGAGATGGCGGCCACGGGTATGTCGCTCAACGTCCGAAACGTCGAGCGGTAACTGCTGTGCATTTTGCGGACTCGAGTTCCGCGATGGAGCAGGTTGTATTCGTCGGAGGTCGGGCCAAACATGCAAACAAGCACCTCGGCGATGTCCCCTTCCGCCGCCGCCTTTACCGCACACATAAGATTGATGGCGGCGTCGGACGATGGTCTGTCGCTGGAGCGCTGCGAACCAACCATAATGATAGGTACCGATGGGTCTTGTACCATAAAAGTTAGTACGGCGGCCGTGTGATGCATCGTGTCGGTGCCGTGACCGATCACAATGCCGCCTACGCCGTTTTGGATTTCCTCGCCGATGCGCTTGGCGAGCGCAATGTATTGTTGTGGGCCCATGTTTTCACTAAACACAGCGAAAAGCTTTTCGGTTCGGAGGTTGCAAATGTCCGCCAATTCCGGGACGGAGCCGTACAACTCGCCGGGAGAGAACGCCGGAATCACGGCCCCGGTGCGATAATCCAAGCGGCTGGCGATGGTGCCGCCCGTGCCGAAGAGCGTGACGTTCGGTTTTTTCGTGTCGTGCGGAAACTCCTTCTCCGGAATCTTGTAGTGGGCTTCGCGCCGGCCGAGTTCGGTGATCCGGTTGACGGACGCGGCGGCCAAGCCGACGTTGTACCCGCTCTCCAGCTTGAGGACGATGTGCTTGTCGTCGGCGGTCTCGGAGCGTGGAAGGATCAGTCCGCTAAATCGGCCGTCGGCGCATTCCACCACTACGTCGCTCCAGACGCCGACGCCGAAACGCTCCAGAACTTGACGTCCGATGCCGCGATAGCCTTGATGCTTGTCGCTATCTAATAACGCTGCTGCCGTACTCATTTGCGATCCCCAAGGCGGCTGCCACGATCCGCGCCATCAAGCGGCCGGCTCCTTATCCAGCCGCACTACCATCATGTGGTCTTTGTTAGCACGCGGTCGGCTTCGTCTATCGGTCTGGACAGTCGTATCCTCACTACCTGCGCAACCGAAGCGCCGTCGATCCGACCGAAGTACTCCCGGACCAGACGGCCTGTGAGATACCGCGCCCTCTGCTCCGCGCCGGCGAATACAACACCCTTCAGACTGGGTTCCCAGCTCAGAGCCGCTGAGTCCAAATCCGACTCAGAAAGGGGTGAAAAGCAGTGTTCAGAGAACACTACGGCAACGCGCGTCGGGCCTGTCCCGCCCACTACAGGGGCGTGCGAGGCCACGAGCCGCAGGGCGTAACGAACTCCTTCGCGACTCAGCAGCCCCTTGGCGTGCGCGTCAAAAACAGCGTAAATCTCATCGTCGGTCACGCTGTCGATTGGCACGCCCGCTCGCCGCATTGCCTTGAACCGCTGTACGAGCGTCACCGCCACGAACCTGCAATCCAGCGAGAGCGTTTCCAACAGCCGGTCAAGCAGACCTGCCCAACGCGGTTCACACAGAGGCACGATGGTGTCCGTAGGCAAGTTCATTGCCCGGTATCGTGCTTCGCGGTCCCAGACCGGAACAGGCAGTCTAGCTCGAATACCGTCGAGCCGGTTCTGTCGGATTTCCAGCGGCGGAAGGTCCGTGTCGGGATACATCCGATCCGGCCCCGGTAATACGCGCTCGAAACCGTTGGTGCCGTCTTTTAGGGCTTGTCGCGTGTCATTGGGAACCCCGATCGTGGCCTCTTTGCCCCGCAACGCGATCTCGTTGCAAGCCGTGGTGGTATCTTGTTCACTACCCCAGACCACAAGCAACGCGTCGCCATTATCCGCACGGAGTCGGCGCCGAAGGCTGTTCCAGTCGCGGGCGGCAAGAGTCTCCGACCCCATGTCCGAATGTACCAGGTTGGGAAGTTGAGTCAGGCAGGCAATCACCCTCACGCGGTCAGAGAATTCCTTCGCGAATGTAGTGTGTTCTTGCGTGGGTTCGCTCAGTATACCGGCGAAGCCTCGCAGAACCACGCATTTCGCGACATTTCCCGCCGCGATGGCTTTGTTCAGCGGATCATACTCCGTCTTTGCGACAATCTGTGTCACGTTCTGGAACGACCATTGAAACGTATCTGGTTTTACACCGCGCTCGCCAAGCAGTCCGCGGATACGCAGTAAGCTGCACTGCCGGCGGGCTTCGTTGTAAATCAGCTGCGGATTACGCCAGATCTGCGGAGTGCCTTTGATTTCGCAGCGTTGCCCTCCCGCGACGCTCACATTAACGTCCTGCCGACCCGCCCCGTACCCAGTGCGCACTTTGCCTGTGCTGCGCAGGAGCCGCCGCAGGATTTGTCCGACCTCTGCGGCCTCTTGGGGCGTGTGCATGTCCGGCTCGGTTACGACTTCGATAAGAGGCATTCCAAGGCGGTCGGTGAGATAAACCCGGTCATGCCCCACATCCGAAACTTCTCGGCAGGCGTCTTCCTCGATCGATAGCTGGCGGACACGGATTATGCGGTCTTTGAACGGAATCCACCCATCTACGCCTAGAATGCCCGTCCGCTGGAATCCGGCCGGTATCGAACCGTCGAGGTATTGCTTGCGGGCAATGTGCAGTTCGTTCACCAAGTTCAATTGTAGCAGCATGCAAATCTCGAGGGCGATGTCCAGCGCCTCATCGTCGATGAAAAACGGCGGCGTGTCGTCAAACTCGTAGGTGCATACCGTTTCCTGCCGAATTCGATAATATATGTTCTTCTTGGTCTTCTTCTCCATCAGGGCTGTGCCGTCGTACTCCCCCAGCTCAGACAGCGTCGGCCGCATGTGCCGCAAGATGACCGCATCGTAGGCATCGCTGTAGCAACCGGCCGGACAACGGCAGAAGAGCTTGTGCCTCGTGAGTAGTTGCTGGTGGACCTCCAGTCCGCAGCGCAGCCCGGCTGCGGCGTAGTCCTCCGTCGTCATCTCACTGAACGGCTTGAAAAGCACGGCGTGTTCTGGAATCGTAGTTCTCCAACCGGGATTGAGTCTAGCTTTTAGATTGAAGATTGTCTATTGGCGACGCCGCGAAAGTCAATCGAGAGACGGCGATCGACAATTGCCATTTTCGCCGTTCACGCGTCGAGATAAAGCTGATATTCGTACGGATGCGGGCGCTGCGCCACGCCCGTGGCCTCTTCGGACCGCTTTGCCGACTCCCAGCCCTCCAGAAACGCTCGCGAGAACACCTCCCCCTTGGTCAGAAACGCCTCATCCCGTTCCAGCGACTCAATCGCGTCAAAAAGCGTCCGCAGGTCTTACAGCGGTAATCGAGGATCGGGGCCCGATCACGCTTGTGGACGAAGGCTTCTTCGAGCCCGTGCCCCTGGGGACAGCCAAAACCGTGAGGGTGTAAGACCGAGAGGAGAAAATCGTGACATCGTTCAGGATCCAAAAGATCGCCGAGTGGAAAATCCTTCGTCTTTGCAGCCTCCGTTCCGTAATCCCAGGCTTCCATGCCCGGTCGTAGAACGATCGGCTACAACCTGCCCGTACCTTCACCTTGAACGCCCCATGAGCCAAAAAATCTTCTGACCCCCCGTAGGCTGGGCAAGAATCACCGCGATGCTCGGATCGTGTGGGAGTTCTAGCTTATACCCCCGGCGCAGAACCACGCGCTTCAGCGCAGAACCGAGGTGCTCCTTAGAGCCTTTTTGCTATAATCCATGCGGTTCTCTCCAATGGCAAGGGAGGGCCGACGTATGGCGACAAAGAAAACGTGAATCAAGCTCGGCTTCCATTCAGGCATCGGTCAGTACCGCAAGTTCGTCCGGGGCAAGATCCACTGCTTCGGGCAGGACGAAAAGACCGCTCTTGCCCGGTACAGCTTCTTCCTTGAAACGGGCTTTGTCCACAAGGCCGGGCATCGTCAATTCTGCCGTGTCGAGAATGGTCACATCACACCCTTCGGACGCATGATCGAAGAAGCACGACGAAAGCTCGCGGCGACGAACGAATCTGGGAGCGTTACGAAACCGCCCACGTCTGTGGACATCGTCATCAGGTCCGTAGCGAATCCACTCTTACCGACACGACCAACTTCAAGGGCGACGTCGACCGCGTGGCCGTGCCGTTGGAGCCGAAAGTACCCGAAATCGTTTTCAACCGTCGGCCCGATGCGAAGCTGTCGGACCCAGCTTATCTACAACGGTCTGTCGGTGTGTATGAGCTGGCGGGACAAGAGGTTACGTTCGCTCTTCAGGGCGACGTGCTCACCGTGACCGCCCCAGGGCAGCTGTTGTATGAACTTGTCCCGGATCTGGGGGGGGGGTGAATTCAACTTGAAGGGCGTCTCCGGGTGCTCGGTCCGCTTCACAATCCGACGCCCAGGATGTGCTGACGGCGTCCTTCAACCAACCCGACGGCGTGTTCGAGTTAAAAAGCAAGGGGAAGTAGGGCGGCTGCTTCCGACACAACTGTAGCGCCGTCCCTGGCGGGCGGCGGGGCGGCTGCGTCCGTTCCGCCTCACCCACCAGGGGTGACGCTACATGCCGTCCGACGATGTCCCGGACGCGTGTTGAACGTCCGGCGGCACGGCGTATAATGCTGGGTGCATACCTCCCTACGTGGCAAGGAGGTTTTCTCGATGGCAGCTTTAGAGACGACAAGGAGGGTCGCAATGGCCGACTCGAATCAGGATTTCCCAACGACCTTAGGCGCCGATGCGGTGTTCAAGGGGCAACTGCACTTTGAGAAGGGCGTACGTCTGCTCGGCAAGTTTGAAGGCGAGATCACCAGCGAAGGGCAACTCGTCATCGCCGAGGGAGCGACGTTGACGGGCGACGTGAAGGCCGGCACGGTCCGCGTCGACGGACAAGTGAAGGGCAACGTCAACGCGGCCACCAAGGTGCAATTGTCGGCCTCGGCGCGGTTGGAGGGCGACTTGCAGACGCAACGCCTGGAGGTCGCGGAAGGGGCCATGCTCGTGGGGCGCTGCGTGGTGGGAACGAACGGTCAGACGAAGCCCGCAGTCGATATCAAGCCCGTGTCACGTTCGGCGGAGTTTGTCTCTGCGAGCCGGCCCAAGCCGTCAGAGCCGGCGCAAGCGGCGCTCAAGAAATAGCGCCGCGACGATGGCCGTCGGAAGCTCCCTCTCCCTCCGAGGGAGAGGGGCGTCCCGCGGAGGTACGGGCGGGCTTGGCCATGTCCTCGACGCTGACGGAGCCCGGAGCCTCGATCAAAAAAGTCCAGTGCACCTATTGCGACGGGATGATCGACGTCTCGCTCCGGGCGATGTCCATCTTCTGTCCGCACTGCAAGAAGCGGCTGATCCTCGAAGACTACAAGATCGACTCCTATTACGCGGTCCGCGAGTTCTCCACCTGCGGCGACGTCGTCGTCGAGAAGAAGGGTCACGTCGTGGCACCGATCAAGGCCGGCAACCTTACGGTGAAGGGGAAAGTGCAGGGTCATGTCACCGCGCGGGGACAAGTGCATATCAAGAAGACGGGCTGGTTCAAGGGCGAACTTGAAGCGCCGTGTCTGGTCATTGAGGTGGGGGCCGTTTTCGACGGATTCGTCCGCATCGGAGCGACGCCTGCGGCGACGTAGGCGCGCTACTCCCGTTTCCGGTGTCGGTTTTCGATTCCTTCGAGGCTCAGGCCTGCCCTGAGCTTCGAAGGGACAAGTGTCGGTTGTCGATTGAAAGGGGGCCCGCGGCTTTTCATGTGCGTCGCGTCCAGGCCTCGCCGGCGTATTTGTCGCGCAGGGCGGCGGCCAGGTTCAGTTCCTGTTCCGTCCAGGCGCCGGGTTCTGAGGGCATGTCGGTGACCCGGGCAAACGCCTCCGCAATCCCACAGCGAACCCGCCGCACCGCTTCGTCAAACGGTTGTGCGGCTGCGGCAGTGGGCTGTTGGGGATAACGGTTTCCCAGCACGATGGACCCGTGTTGAAGCACGGCGCTTTTCGTGCGACGCTGAGCGCTGCCGGCGATCTTGTCGTCACCGAGCAGCACGTCGTAGCAGTGTCGTCGCTGAAAACAAAAGAAAGGTCCCTTGGCCGCACCGGAATCATCGGAGGTTCCGCCTCGCCCCGTTCGCAGCCCCAGCTCCGCAAGCGCGGCGATCACCGCGTCATGGGCCGATTCGTAGAGCCGGCTTGGCCCATTGCAGAGGAGTCTGTGTTTGACCGGCAGGGTGAGCGAGTACGTGAGTTCCAGATCGTGCAGGATCGCTCCGCCGCCGGTCAGTCGTCGGACAACGGGCAGTTCACCCGCGGGCGGAGGCAGCGCGAGATAGTCGGCGAAGTGTTGAAAGTAGCCGAGGGAGATGGTCGGCGGGTCCCATTGATAGAGCCGTAGCGTGGAGGGTGAATCGCCCTCGCCGACGAGCGTCATCAACGCCTCGTCGCGGGCCATGTTGGAAGGCCCGTCGAGGGGAGGGTCGTGAAGGACTCGAAGTCTCGGCGGATCGTTCATTTCCGCTAGAGATTGTCGAATCCTTCGAGGCTCAGGACAAGCGTCGATTGTCGAATGTCGAATGGACGCATGCGCGAGGGGGCGAGCAACGCGAGTCAGGCTGATCGCCACCGGACGTTGGGTTTGCGGCTGGCGGTGACCTCGTCGAGACGCCGCACCGGCGTGGTGTGCGGGGCAGCCTTGACCACGTCCGGGGTTTTCTCGACCTCGTCGGCGATGGAGAGCATGACCTCGACGAACCGGTCCAACGTGGGCAGCGATTCCGTCTCCGTCGGCTCGACCATCAGGCAGTGGTGGATGGGGAAGCTCATCGTCGGCGGATGGATGCCGAAGTCGATCAGCCGCTTGGCTAGGTCCAACTCCGTCACGCCGCTGTCGCCGAACTCAGGCAAGAGGATGAATTCGTGGGCATGAGGCGGCGGGAAGGGAGTCGGATAGCGGTGCTTCAGCCGAGCCGCCAGGTAATTCGCGGAGAGCACGGCCTTTTCGGCGACGTCGCGAAGCCCGTCGCAACCCAGACTGCGGATGTAGGCGTACGCTCGGACGAGGATGCCGATCTGCCCGAAGAAGGAGCGGACCTTGCCGATGCTGCACGGGCGATCGTATGACCACGCAAACGTCCCGTCGTCTTTGCGGATCACCTGCGGCACGGGGAGGAAGGGCCGCAAGTGCTCCGCGACCGCGACCGGACCGGCCCCGGGGCCACCGCCGCCGTGGGGCGTGCTGAAGGTCTTGTGCGTGTTGTAGTGCATGCAATCGACGCCGAAGTCGCCGGGGCGGGTGATGCCCAGGATGGCGTTCATGTTGGCCCCGTCGAGATAGAGCTGCGCGCCTTGGGCGTGGACGATCTGGGCGATGTCGGCGATCGTTCCATCGAAGACGCCGACGGTGTTGGGGTTGGTAATCATCAGGGCGGCGGTGTCGGCATCGACTTTGCCCTTTAGATCGTCGAGGTCGACGCGGCCGTCGGGTCTGGCCTTGATCGACACGGACTGGCGGCCGCAGATCGCGCAACTGGCGGGATTGGTGCCGTGAGCGGTCTCCGGGGCGAGCACTTTGGTTCGGCGCTCCCCACGGCTTTGGTGATAGGCATTGATAATCATCAAAGCCGTCATTTCGCCGTGGGCGCCGGCGGCGGGTTGCAGGGTCACTTCCGCAAGCCCCGCTATCTCGGCAAGGTCGCAGCGAAGTCGGTACAGCAGCTCCAACAAACCCTGTACGTCGGCGTCATCCTGGTACGGGTGCACGTGGGCGAAGCCGGGCATGAAGGCCACGCGCTCGTTGATCCGCGGGTTGTACTTCATCGTGCAACTGCCCAGGGGGTAGAAGTTGCCGTCGATGCTGAAGCAGCGGTGGGCGAGGCGCTTATAGTGGCGGACGATGTCCAACTCTCCGACCTCGGGCAGGGCCGGCGATGCGTCGGCGAGAAGCTCAGCCGGAACAACCGCAGTCCGCTTGACCGCCGGGACATCCGACGGCGGAAGCGACGCGGCCAACAGTCCCGGCGAACCAATTTCAAACAGAACCGGATGATCCACGTTCTTCGATTCCGGCGGAGGGCCATTTTTGCTAGTCAAGGGTACAGTCCTTAAGGTCGTCATGTCTTCTCGTGTTCACTTCTCTCCGCGGCGGCGTTAAGGGCGGCTACCAGATCGTCGATTTCCTTCCTGGATCGCTTCTCGGTCACTGCAACGAGGAAACAATCCGCATATCGCTCGTCGAAGCGCGCCAGCGGCAGTCCGCCGAGGATGCCGCGCTCGCGACAACCGGCGAGCGCCTTGTCCACTCCGCGCGACGTGCGCACGACGAACTCCTTGAAGAACGGCGACTTCGGGAAGCGCAACTCATATCCCCTCAACTGTGCAATCCGCTCCGCGGCGTAATGGGCCTTGTCCAGACAACGCGAAGCGACCTCGCCGATCCCCATTTTCCCCATTGCCGCCATGTAAATGGACGCCCGTACGGCAAGCAATCCTTGATTAGTGCAGATATTGCTCGTGGCTCGCTCGCGCTTAATATGCTGCTCGCGCGTTTGCAGTGTCAGACAGAAGCCGCGCGTGCCGTTAAGGTCGGTCGTCATACCCACTACGCGGCCCGGCATTTTGCGTAAGTATTTTTCACGGGTCGCCAGCAGTCCCAAGAACGGACCGCCGTACTGCAATGGGATTCCCAGTGCTTGTCCTTCACCCACGACGATGTCGGCGTCGAATGCACCGGGCGGCTTCAGGACTCCGCCGGCGATCGGATCAGTCGACACAATGGCCAATGCACCGCACGCGTGGACGGCGGGAATGATCCGGTCGAGCCTTTCGATGCAGCCGAAGAAGTTAGGCGATTGAACGACGAGAGCGGCGGTCTCATTGCTCAGCAGATCGACCAACGCCCGCTCATGGAGCACTCCGTCCCGCGTCGGGGCGGTGATGATGTCCACGTCCTGCTGTCGCATGTAAGCGGCGAGCGTTCGTTGCGTATCGGGGTGAGCCGCCTCGGCGACCAGCACTCGTCGCCGCCCGGTGATCGCCACGGCCATCAGCACGGCCTCCGCCGCGGCGCTGGCGACCTCGTAGAGCGACGCATTGGCGACCTCCATTCCGGTCAGGAGGCAGACCATCGTCTGGAATTCGTAGAAGAGTTGCAGAATCCCCTGCGACGCCTCGGCCTGGTACGGCGTGTAGGCAGTGAGGAACTCACTCTGTGCGGCTAATGCGTCGACCAATGTGGGAATAAAATGGTCGTAGGCCCCGCCGCCCAGGAAACATACCAACTCCGTGCAGTCGCGATTGCACGACGCGAGACGGTCCGCGTCCTCCAGCAATTCCAGTTCGCTGACTCCGTGCGGAATACTCAATTCCCCTTGCACCCGGCAACGCGGCGGAATGGGAGAAAAAAGATCGTCGACTGCATCGATGCCGATGACGCCGAGCATGTCGTGAACTTGCCCGTCAGTGAACTGGGTGTACCTCATCGCACATCAACAACAAGAGTTACGAGTTACGAATTACAAGTTACAAATTACGAAATGGAAAGGCGAACAACCAGATCCGGCGCGACTCCTTTCGTAACTCGTAATTTGTAACTCGTAACTGCCTCATCTGCTATTGCCCGCTTTTAGGCGGGCGCGTTCCCATGACGTCCGGCTTAAAGACTTTCGTCTCCAGCGCTTTGTTGAAATTGGTCCAGTGACCGGCCGGGTCGCGGTCGTTCTCGATCTCGGCGAGGAACATGTGGACCTTGGCGTCGAGGTTATCGAGGTGGTGGATGGCGACGGCCTCGGGGATGGCGGGCAGCTTGGGACTCCCAAACTCGTACCTTCCGTGGTGGCTCAGGATGAGGTGCTCCAACATCCACCGCAGCCGCTCGGGGAACGGTCGCCCGGTTCGCTTCACCATCGCATCGACCTTTTTCTCGATCCAAGTAACGGCCTGAACGATGTGGCCCAACAGTTGTCCGTCGTCCGTGTAACCGATCGCTGTTTCGTAACTAAGCTCGGACGACTTGCCGATGTCGTGCAGGAACATGCCGGCCAGGACCAGGTCGAGGCTCAGCTTGGGGTAGTGGGGGATCACCACGAGGGCAATCTCCAACAGCGACAGCGTGTGTTCCAGCAGCCCACCGATGTAGGCGTGGTGCATGGTCGCCGCCGCCGGGGCCTTGCGGAAGCGGGTCATCAACTCCTCGTCGGCGACGAACTCCTGAACGAGCGCCGCAAGGTCCGGGTTTTTGATTCCGCGAAGGATCTCCACCACCCGCGTCCACATCTTGTTGATGTCGTTCTTGGTGACGGGAAGGAAGTCGGCGAACTCGAAGGACCCCGGCTCGGCGGGTCGGACCGCATCGATGATAAACTGCATGTTGCCCTTGTAGTTCTCCGTGCGCCCCTTGAAGCGCATGAAGCCCCCTTCGGGCATGGAGTGGAACATCTCCTCCGTCGCCTGCCAGGCCCGGGCGACGAGCTGCCCGGTCCGATCCATCAGCACGGCGTGGATGTAGAGGCCGCCTTGGGTCGTGGTTCGCAGGTCCTTGGAGCGGATGAGGAAGACCTCGTCCTCGATCCGTTCCCCCGCCTTCAAATCCGTGATGAACCGTCGAGTCACCGCGCCTCCAGGGCACTACGCTTCGAGGCCGCTTAGCTTAAGGGCGATCGGTTCCGTGGGCAAGTTCGGCCCGTAACCCTCGATTTGCGGTTGTGGATTGTCGATTGGGGGTGCGTGGGACCCCTTTCCGTCAATCGTCAATCGACAATCCGTCGTGGTCCTCCCCCACGCGCCTCCGACAATGCCCGCCCGCAAACACCGTCCTCCCTTCGCGAAGCGCCGACCGCAACACGGACCCGACGACCTGACCTCGACGCGCGATTTCTTCGGGCGTCGTAACGACGATGTCCTTACCTACCGGCAGGTCCCGCAGGGCGCGGCGCATCTCGACCGCCGCTTGCCGCTTGTCGCTGACTTGAGCCAGAACGACAAGTAGGTCCACGTCGCTGTCCATCCGCGCCCCCCCCGCGCGCGGGAGCCGAAGAGGATGACCCTGAGCGGCTGGAACGCCCGCACCAGCCGCTCGCGGATAAACTCCAAGAGGCTTGCCTCGTCCGGAAAGTTCGTCATAACCGGTATTCTAACGGGTCACGTCGCGGTTCGCATCTGCGACAGCCGCTGCTCGATCATCTGCCCGACCAGTTTCGGATCGGCCTTGCCGCCGGAGACCTTCATCACCTGCCCGCGCAAAAAACCGATCGCCGCCTGTGTTTTCTTGGGGTTCGCGAGCGCATCGCGCACGGCCTGTTCATTGGCCGCGAAGGCCTCGTCCACCCACCGCCCCGTGGAATCCCCGTCCTGCACTTGAACAAGTCCCAACTCCGCGGCGAGCCCGCGCGGAGACTCGTGACGGGTCAGCATCACCTCCGCGATCTGATTCGCGGCCGTCTTGTTCACCGTTCCGTCCGCCGTGATTTTTGCGAGTTCTGCGATCCTACGGGCATCGACGCCTAGATCGGTGACCGCCATCCCTCGATCGTTGGCGAGCTTCAACCACACGTTCACAAACTGCTTGCCGACCACCTCCGCCGCCGCTCCCTCGGCGATCGCCCGCTCAAATAGCTCCGCGGTCGCGCGATGCTCGACGAGCGTCTCCGCATCCTTCACCGACAGCCCATACTGTCCGACGAATCGTCGTCGTCGGGCGATGGGAAGTTCCGGCAGCGTCGCCCGAATCTCTTCCAACATCGCGTCGGACACCTCCACCGGCACCAGATCGGGATCGGGGAAATAGCGATAGTCGTGCGCCGCCTCCTTGCCGCGCTGGAACTCCGTGACTCCTCGGTCCGCGTTCCACCCGCGATTCTCGTTGGACGCCTTTCCCAATTGATAGTCGTGGTCTTCCTCCCAGGCGGCGATCTGTCTTTGAACCTCGTACTCAATCGCCTGCCGAACCGAGCGAAAGCTGTTCAGGTTTTTGATCTCGACGATGGGCGTACGAGCCTCGCACCCATCGGCCTCGATGACCACGTTCACATTGGGCTCGAATCGCATCTGCCCCTTCTGCATCACCGCTTCGCTCACCCCCAAATGCGTCACCAACCGTTGCAGTTCCGTGCAAAAAACGTAGGCCTCCTCCGCCGACTCGATGTCCGGCTCCGTCACAATCTCCAACAGCGGGGTTCCCGCGCGATTCAGGTCCACCAGCGTGCAGTTCCCGGTATCGTGCAGATTCTTCCCCGCGTCCTCCTCCAAGTGCACGCGCCGGATACGGACCCGTTTCGCCGTTCCGCCCACCTGAATCTCGAAATCCCCGCTCGCGGCGAGCGGCAGATCGTATTGGCTGATTTGATAGTTCTTCGGCAGGTCGGGGTAGTAATAGCTCTTGCGGTCCCATTTTGTGTGCCGCGCGATCGTGCCGTTCAGGGCCATTCCCGTCAACACGGCGTGACGGAATGCCTGTCCGTTCATGACCGGCAAGGCCCCCGGATGCCCCAGACAGACCGGACACACGCACGAATTGGGCGGGGCCTCAAGCCGAATCGGGCAGCCGCAGAACATCTTCGTATTCGTCCGAAGCTGTACGTGGATTTCCAACCCTACGATCGTCCGCGTAATCAGCACGTGGTCGCGCACGGCGTGGTCTCCGGCCCGCTGCAGTCGGCAACGAAGGAGATGATAGCCGTCGCACGACGTGCCCGCCAACGACCGCCGCGCCCATCGGGACGGCCGTCAAACGCAGCTTGGTCATGCAACGTGTGAACGCAAAACGCGATTCCCGTAAGACAGGAATCCTGCAAGAGATTTTCGATGACCCAAGGTCAGGATATCTTCCCGCTGACCGGCCACAACCGGCGGCTCAACCGATCATAGAACTGCAGCGCGACGGCCTGCTCGGCCTTGACCACGTCGTCGGCGCCGAGCTGCGAGGCCTGCATCCCTTTCGACGAGTAAGTGGTCCGCGCGATGATGTAGATTTCCGGTCGTAGCCGCCGGGCAAGGGAGATCGCCTCGAGCACTGCGTCCTCATCGGGAATGGTCAACGCCAGGATCGAGGCCGTGTTCAAGCCCGCTTCGGTGAGGGTTTGCGCGTCCGACGTGCTTCCCGCGAGGACTCGACGCCCCAGCGCCCTCTGGGTTTCCACGGTGACCGGGTTTTTCTCGATGATCGTGTAGGACAGGCCGGCGCTGTCCAGCAGATCGGCGACGCATCGACCCGCCAGCCCGAATCCTACAATGATGACATGCCCGTTGACGCGCTTCGCACCGGGCGGCGGGTAGACCGGAGTGACGGTCAGCCTCGACCCCTCAGGCCAATCGACCGGCTCGTCCAGCCGAACCTGCCCATCGCGATACGTGGCCCCGAAGGACCGAGCCGATTGCGAATCCAACCTCGAACTCCCTCTCCCTCGCCATTCTACCGCCCCTGCCCCCGACCCCCAACCCCGAAATCGCCCCGATTTGCCCCCTTGCACCGGGCCCCGATGTGTGGTATACTGCCTGTCCATCACGCGATCGCTTCTTCTTTGCGAGGGAACCAAACATGTCACGCAAGAATGTGGGCTTGGCCTTGGTCTTGGCCGGGGGATTGTCGGCGTGCACGCCGCTTGCGGCGCATGCCCAAACCGCCCCGGACGTCTACTATGCGGTCTTGCCCGGTCGACAGAATTATCCCGTCCGCTTTGTCAGCGCCTTGGATGCCGAGGGCTATGCCGCATGGCTCTCCACACGCGAGCATCGGACCTACCGCTTGCCCACCGAGCAGGAATGGGAAAAAGCCGCCGCTTGGGACCCCACGATCAGCAGGTTTTGGACCTACGGGTTTCAATCGGATTCGATGACCAACTCCAAGACGGCGAGAACACGGGCGGCGAGAAGGTCACGCTCGGTCATTCGTGGAAGTGGTCCGAGCAAGCCGGGCGGTTTGTCGATCCGCATGAACTCGGTCAGGGCGGCGTCACCATCTATCTGAACAAGCCGACCTACTTCCTCACCCACGGCTGGGACGGCGACCTCAACGCATATTCGATGTCATCCATCGCTTGCGCCATCCGCGCGATTAAGGGCGACAGCATCAACTTGGTCGGCTGGGATTGGAAGGTGGACCCGGCACCCCCCAGGG
>JAZDHF010000037.1:0-4523 GCA_043806315.1 Planctomycetota bacterium
GTGGCGGTGGTGGACGCGTTTAAGGGGCGGGCCTATCCGTTCGGCGGTCCATGCCCGTGCCCGTCGCTGGTGACCTGCGGGTTTACCCCGTGTCCGGGAGGTGTGAGCACATGCACCGGCTCGGCGCTTCCCGGCCTTGGCGCCGAATCCATGTGCGTGAAGACGTGCACCGGCGGCGACAACCCCGGCGCTCCGTGCATCAACGACGGGCATTGTACGGGCACGCCGCCCACGCCAAACGGCACCTGCGGCACTCCGCTCTGCCGCGACAAGTGCGGACGGTGCACGCCGCCGTAACGCTGGGCACGCGCCCCATGAATGGGGCGGCTCTGCGACGGGCCCGAGGAGGGAGTCGCCGAGCCGCCCGATGGCCGCCACATCCCCGTCAACGGAGACTGATTTTCCGAGTTGCCCCCCAAGGACGGGGTCGGACGCCGGCAGCTTCTGTCGCTCCACCCAGCGCGTGCCGTCCAACCGTAGGACGTACACGGCGCGGTCGTTCGCCGTCGGCTTGGCCTGTTCGACCCGTCCTCGCGCGGGCATCTCGATGGCGCCGAAAAACACCAGACCGACAGTCCGAGGCGTACCGCTCGGCGTGATTCGGACACGCTAAATGCGTGCCCTCCGGAACGGCGTTCGGAGGCAAGCGTTTCCGTGTATCAGGATCCAACCCGTTCGTTAACCATGTTTTCGCGGACTTTTTTGCAGCTTTTCCCACCCCTCTCGATGGCGGCGTCAGGGCGCCACTCACCCATTCTTGGAATACCTCGCCGGGTGTAGAGTGGAGATCATTGCGGCGATCGGCCACGATTCGAGAAAAGTCGTCGATGGGCGAGAACGAATGAGACGGTCCCAGGCCACGGATTCGACGGGTTACCTCTGGGTGGAGGAGGGCGAGCCGAAGGAGGGGATGGTGGCCGAGGTGGCGCCGATCCTCCCCGTGGCTCACACGTACTCGTTCACCGTTCCGCCGTCGATGGAACATGCGCTTTCGCTCGGACAGCGGGTGATGGTCCCGCTGGGCAGACGAGGCCGACCCACGGTGGGGTTCGTCGTGGGATTGGACCGTAGAGCGTGGGACAGCACGCTGCGGCCAGTGGAGTCGCTTGTCGATGCCGGCAGTTTCCTGACGGCTGACCTCATCGAATTGGGGAAGGAGATTTCCGCACACTACTGCTGTCCCTTGGGTCAAACGCTCAAAGCGATTACTCCTGAGGCCGTCCGCAAACAGCGCGGGCTGAGCAAAGTGCGGTACGCGCGTCTGATCCGAACGCCGGACGAAATCCGTGCGAGCGGCAAACGCGTTGGCGCGAAGCGGCAGGCGTTGATCGAGGCGCTGTCGGCTTCGATCGAGCCTATCCGCACCGATGAGTTGTTGCGACAGACGGCCTCGTCGGCGGGGATTCTCCGGGCCATGTCGAGAGACGGTTGGGTGGAGGTCGGCGTTCGCCATGAATTGCAGACTGAAGAGGAGGCCGACGGGACGGCGGCGGAGCCAAGCTTCGAACTCAATGAAGAGCAGCGCACTGCGTTGGAACAGATCAATGCCGCGATCGACGCCGACCGATTCTCGGTGACGCTGCTGTTCGGCGTGTCCGGCTGCGGCAAGACGGAGGTGTATATCCGGGCGATGCGCCGTGTGCTCGAGGCGGATCGGCAGGCGATTCTGCTCGTGCCGGAGATCGTGCTCACCACGCAACTGGTCGGGCGACTGGCGGCACGCTTCCCGCACGTTGCCGTCAACCACAGCGGACTCACCGAGGCCGAGCGGTCATTGCAGTGGCGACGAATCGCGGCGGGCGAAAAGCAGGTGGTCATTGGCACGCGGAGCGCGGTCTTCGCCCCCTGCCCGAAACTGGGACTGATCTGCGTCGATGAGGAACAGGAAACGAGTTTTAAGAACCTGCAAGCTCCGCGGTTCCATGTGCGCGACGTGGCCATTATGCGCGGCAGGCAATTGAACATTCCCATTGTCCTGGGTTCGGCCACGCCATCGCTCGAAACCTGGTACAAGAGCGAGCACCGGACGGAGTATCGGCGACTCCTGATTTCCCGACGAGTCAAAGACCTGCCGATGCCCAAAGTACACATTGTGGACATGGAAAACGAGTATGCCGAACTGAAGCGCGCCGTGGTTTTTTCGCGGACGATGGAACGACTGTTAGCGGAGACGCTTCTTCGCGGCGAGCAGGCATTGATCTTGATGAATCGCCGGGGGTTCGCACACCGCGTGTTTTGTCCGGCGTGCCGAATGCGACTGACCTGTCCGAACTGCAATGTGGGACTGGTCGTTCATACCGCGATTGGGCAGTCGATCTGTCATTATTGCCGATGCCGGGTGGTGACGCCTACGGTCTGCCCGAATGTGACTTGCGGGGAGAAGCTCGTGCAGGTCGGACTGGGGACGCAGCGGGTCGAGACCCTTCTTACGGAGCGGTTTCCGAGGGCCCGCATTCAGCGGGTGGACAGTGACACGATGAGTCACCGGACGCACTATCAGCGGATCGTCGATGACTTTGAGGCCCGCAAGATCGACATCCTGGTCGGGACGCAGATGATCGCCAAAGGACTGGATTTCCCATTCGTCTCCTTCGTGGGGGTCGTCCATGCGGACACTGCGGCGCTGGCGACGGACTTTCGGGCCCATGAACGGTTGTTTCAGCTCATTACCCAGGTCGCCGGTCGAGCGGGGCGGGCCGACGCCCCAGGACAAGTTGTGGTGCAGACAATGACGCCGGAAATGCCGGCGCTATCCTTCGCATTGCGGCATGACTATCCGGCGTTCGCGGAGGCGGAGTTGAAAGTCCGGCAGCAGGTTGGGTTCCCGCCGTTTCGTCGGCTGGCGCGAGCGGTCTTGATGCACCCGCGAGAGGAGCGGGCGCGGCGAGAGGCCGAGGCGTTGATCGTTCGCATTCACTCCGCGATCGAAGCCTTGAAGCTCACCGACGCGGACATCCTCGGCCCCAACCCGTGCACGCTCTCGCGGCTCCGCGGGCGATACCGGTATGACGTTCTCGTGCGCACGATGAACGCGAGCGATATGCGACGCCTGACCGCTCGCTTGGAAGCCGACGGCGCACTGCGGACGAAGGCGGAGTCCATCGTGGTCGACGTCGATCCGGTGTCGTTGGCGTGACGTTTGGGCAATGGCACGGCGTCACGTGAGAACCAGGCGGTCGTGTTCGGAAGCGCAGAATCGGTCGGTCATGCCCGCGACGTAGTCGCAGATCACGCGCTCCGGTCCTTGGTCGTCGATACGTGCGGAGAAGCGTGCGGGCAAGCGCGCCGGGTCGCGTCGGTAGGCGTTGAACAAACCGTGAATCATGGCTTGCCCTTCCGCGTCCATTCGCGCAACGTCGGGATGATGGTAGACCCGATCCAATAGGAGCCGTTCCACCTCTTGAAGCTTCTGGTCGACGGTCGTCGAGAGCAGGACCAACGACATCGGCATGGTCCGAGCCTGGCCGGGTGAAGAAATCGTGGCGAGTAGGGGCCGCGAAGTCGCGACGACGTCCGCGAGCAACCCGTTCAGCAATGCGTCGAGCACGAGGCGGCGGACGGCGTGAATGTTCTTGACGACCTCATCGCCCAGTGCCCGGTCGGACGCTTGTCGCCAAAGGGCGATATCGCCCAAATCGGCAAGCCCGACGAAACCCGCGCCGATAGCGTCCTCCAGATCATGGCAGTTGTAGGCGATGCGATCGGCGACGGAGGCGATCTGAGCCTCGACGGACGCGCCGTCATCCGCGGTCTCCGGGACATCGTATCGGGTGGCGTGAGTTCGCAGTCCCGCGAGGACTTCGGTAGTCAGGTTCAGGCCGCGGAAGGCCGGGAAAGGATGCTCAAGATAATCGACGACGCGGAGGGAATGGGCGTTGTGATTGAATCCGCCGTGGTGCGCCATCGCTTCGTTGAGGGCGGTCTCGCCCGCGTGGCCGAAGGGCGGGTGGCCCAAATCGTGGGCGAGCGTGATCGCCTCGGCCAGAGCTTCATTCGTCCGCAATGCCACTGCCAGGCAGCGGGCGATCTGTGCGGCTTCCAGGGTATGCGTCAGTCGCGTTCGGAAGTGGTCATGGTGCGAGGGGGCGAAGACCTGCGTTTTGTGCTCGAGGCGCCGGAAGGCCATGCTCTCGATGATGCGATGGCGGTCAAGCTCGAACGGGCCGCGCAGGAGATCGTCCGGCTCGGGATGCTCTCGCCCACGCGAATCGGCGGAGCGCACGGCATAGGGAGCGAGTGTGTGTTCGCGGTTGGGCATCGGATTGTATTCTACGCTCGCATGCCGAAACGGGGGAAGTTCAAAGTTCGAAGTTCAAAGAGCGAAGTTCAAAGAGCGAAGAGCAAAATGGTGCGTTCTTACCCAACCGTTTTTCGAACTTTGAACTTCTAACTAGACTTTTGCAAAGTTAGAATCCGTTCGGTGGTTCATGGCTTTTTTGACGATAAACCAGGTCGACAGGACGTGTTTTCGGATCATGGAGGATCCTATCATGCCGGCCATTGTGGAGTTTCCCACCATCGTC
>JAZDHF010000038.1:0-10353 GCA_043806315.1 Planctomycetota bacterium
CACCGTGCGCTTCTCCCCGTGAATACGAGACCGAGCGGCAGCTTATGACCATGAGCGGATGTGTAGTGCCAAGGCGAAAATCACAGATCATAAGTGCTTTGTTTCTCAAGACTTACGATTTCGCGGTGTTGAAGATGGGCCAGGGAAGTGTCGGCGGCGGTATGGACACGGGTAGTTCAAACTCGGTGATGATACGGCTCCGCGCAGGGCGCGGCACCATCAAGAGCGAGGGCTCCGCAATCATTGAGTCGCGCGGCGCCCGCTATTTCGATAAGTTTTTGACCGGGAAGTAGACGTGCATGGTCGTCCCCTTGCCGACGTCGGATTCGACCCACGCGGCGGCGTGGTGCTGGCGGAGGATGCCGAGCACCGCGGCCAGTCCCAATCCGTGACCCTCGGCCTTGGTGGTGAAGAAGGGGTCGAAAATCCGCAGGCGGGTCGTCTCGTCGATTCCGCATCCCGTGTCCGTGACCACCATCTCCACATAATCGCCCGGACGAGCGTCGTAGGGCACGCAGCGCGCCGCCTGGGCCGCGGTCAGCGTGGCTCGTCGGGTGGTGAGAATGATCGTCCCTCCCTTGGGCATGGCCTGTTTGGCGTTCAGGCAGAGATTGAGAACGATCTGCTCCACCTGGCTACGGTCGGCGACGATGGTGCCAGGCTGCTTGGACAACTTCAAGGCCAGCTCGCACGACTTTCCGAGGGAGGATCGCACGAAGGTGAGGGAGTCCCGGATGACGGCGTTCAGGTCGGTGGGTTGAGGGTTGTGCCGACCGGTCCGGGCATACGCGAGCAGGTGCTTGATGAGCTGGTTGGCGCGAGAGCCGGCTTCCTCGATGAGTTCGATGTGCTCGAGGGCCCGCAACGACAGCCCCTTGACCGACCGAAGCAGCCCCGCGTTGCCCAGGATGACCATCAGCGAACTGTTGAAATCATGGGCGATGCCGCCGGCGAGGACGCCGAGACTTTCCAGCTTTTGGGCGTCGCGGATGCGGGCCTCCATGACCTCGCGCTCGGTCACGTCGGCGGCCATCGATGCCACTCCCCGAATGTGCCCGGCCGAGTCGCGCAGTGGCGTATTGAACCATTCGCACGTCATCCGCGAGCCGTCCTTGCGTATGTTCGGATTCGTCGAGTGGCTCGAGGTGTCGCCGTGGAGCAGGTTGGCCCACACTTGGTCGACGGCCTCGACCGCTTCCGGGGGTACGACGAGTTGGTACGCGTGCTTCCCGACCGCCTCGGCCTTGGTGTAGCCGAAGATCTGCTCCGCGGCCCGGTTCCACTCCACCACCCGGAAGTCCACGTCCCAGACGATATACGCCAATGGCATCCGCTCGACGTGGAACCGTAGTCGTTGCAGGGCGTCGTTGAGTCTCTCCACGACGGCGCGGTGCTCGGTCATGTCGCGAACTACCGCCGTGAGGATGGGATCCGCCGAAGGTCCACCGACGGCCACCGAGATTTCGACGGGGACCTCCACGCCGTCTTTGCGCAGCGCTTCGACGTTGAGGGTCCGATGGAACGGCTCCGCGGAGATGGATTTCGCACGCCGCTTAAACCCCGCCAGGTGTTCTTGCCACATCCGCTCCGACATCAAACGAGTCAGGGGCATGCCGATCGCTTCCGCGGCGAGATATCCAAAGAGTTCCTCGGCCCCGGGGTTCCAGGAGCGGATCAGTCCATCGGGACCGGCCGAGATCACCGCGACGTGACAGAGATCGACCAGGGTGCTATAGGCGTCGAGCGAACGTTGCAACTCCTCTTTCTTGACCCGCGCTTGCCCTGAGCCTCGAAGGGAAGGGCCGGACCGGGTGTCGGTAGGCTGCGGCCTGGCTTGCCCTGAGCCTCGAAGGGAACGTGATTTTCGACGGATACCGGGCATTTCACGGTAGGAAACCGAAGTGTCGCCGCCAAGGCGACAGACCATCGTCAGACGGAAGGCGCAGCCGTGCCGGGGGCCCCGGTGGTACACATGCGATCTAGTGCTTGGGTAGCGCCTCGACGAGTTGGTCGATCTCGCGGTCGGTGTTGTAGACGTGGGGGCTGGCCCGGAGCCGGCCGCAGCGCACCGCGATGACGATGCGGTGCTCCGTCTGAAGGTGATGTTGGATCGGGTCGGGGGGATGAACGTCGGAGAAGAAGGCGACGATCCCGCTGGCCTCGCCCGGCATTCGTGAGCTGACCACGCGGTATCCTTTGTCCCGCAACCCCTCCGTCAGCCGGTCGGTCAACTGCAAGAGCCGTTGGGAAATGTACTCAATGCCGATTTCTTGAAGAAGGTCGATCGCTCCGCCGAGGGCGTAGATGCCCGCGAGGTTATAGCTCCCGCTGTCGTAGCGTCGGGCCGAGTCGGCGAACTCGAACTGATAGCGTCCGAAGTTGAACGGGTCCTTCATGGACATCCAGCCGATGCTCGTGGGCCGCAGATGCCCTTGCAACTCCTTCCGCACGAAGAACAGGCCCGCTCCCTCCGGGGCGCAAAGCCATTTGTGTCCGTCGGCGGCCAGGAAGTCGATGTTCATCGCTTTCACGTCGATGGGGAATACGCCGAGCGACTGAATGGCGTCCACACAGAGGAATACGCCTTTGCTTTGACAGTATTCGCCAAGCGTCGCAAGGTCGGTGCGGAACCCGCTGGCGAACTGCACGGAGGAAATGGCCACCACCCGCGTCCGGCTGTCGATCGCCTCCATCAGGCGTTCGAGGGGAACTCGTCCATCTTCCTCGAACACCATTCGAACCTGGACGCCGTGCGAACGCAGGGCCATCCACGGGTACATGTTGGCCGCGAACTCCGCGTTGCTGGTTACGACGTTGTCGCCGTTGTTCCAACTCAGGCCGTTGGCGACCAGACTCAGCCCTTCGCTGGTGTTCTTGCAGAAGGTGACTTCGTCGGGCTTGGCGTTGATCAATTCCGCGATTTGTCCGCGGACACGGTCGGCGTGCTTGTAGAATCCACCCTTGAGATAGGAGTTTTCCTCGGAGTGTTTGAGGTATTCGCGCACCGCGTCCGCCGACCGGCGGCTGATGGGTGAGACGGCCGCGTGGTTCTGAAAGTTATAGTTCCGCGTGATTGGGAACTCGTCCCTAAGCGCATCCCAATCCATGATCTTGCACGCCGGACCTACCCCATCGGCTGCGGAGACCCCACGACCGATACCTGCCTGCCGCGTACCGTCACCGTGACGGCTCGCCGTCGGCGCGGGGCCATGCCCCAATTATACGATCGGGAAATGTCTGGAGGCTCCCGATCGGGGCTTCCCCTGCACCGGTAGGTCGAACACCTATTCACCCTATATTATTCTAGCGGATCGCGGCCCTCGTTTCTATGCGATCGTCCGCAATCCCCACGCGTCAATCAGAACCCGGAGCGGCAGCGACGGGTCATCACACGACGGAGGCGCCCGCTTCGGGCGTCAAGACCTTGTCCGCCGCAGCGCGTGTAGTGCCGATAATGCCGCGACCGTTTCCGATAACCGCGCGTCTGTTGTTGGTCCGTGTAGGCCGTATCATCCCCGCGCGGTGAGGTTTGGTGGGCCGAACTGTCCGGGGATGCCGGTTTTTGTCCGGTGGTGATCGTCTCGCCTGTCGAGGGAAACCAAAGGCGGCGGAACGTTACGATTGCCGAGGTCATGCGAGTCGCGCGTTCGCTACCCGGCGAAGTGCCGCTTTCGCCTGCCGACGGAATGTCCGTTAGCTGCGTCGTCAATACCGATAATCTTCATACAATCCCCAAAGACCGACTGCGGCAACAGATGGCCGCGCTCTCCGGGGATCGCCTGTTCGCGCTCGACCAAGCTCTCCGATACTCACTGGACTTCGGATAGTCACGGTCCGCAGGAGGGCGAGATTCGTCCCCTCACCCGGCCCTCTCCCCCGAAGCGGGGGAGAGGGGTTTCAATCCGAACCCGGAGCGCGAGCGACGGGCCAAGACCCCGCGCTTGCGCCTTGCTGTTACCCACAAGTAGAGCGCCTTTCGGGATACCGGCGAGACTCGTCCCGGAGGGACGATTGACAATAGCCCAGCGTTTCAACGCTGGGAGCGCGGATGCCCAAGCAACGAAGTCCCGGAGGGACGGCTGGGTGCCGTTCAGTCGTCCCTCCGGGACTCGGGCCGTTCTTCGACCTGTATCCCCAGCGATGAATCGCTGGGCTATTCTCGCGCCGTGCCTACGGCACGAACGCGTTTTTCTACGCGTGAGAGCCCTCCGCGTCGGAAAAATGTGGGTAACAGCAAGGCTTGCGCTTGGGGTTCGGACGGGTCCGGTCGGTGCCGCTCGCGGATCGCAGCGCCTTGACTGCCGCAATCAACACGCTCCGCGGAGGAAGGTGCCGACGGTGCGGAAGAGGATAATCATGTCCAACTCGAAGGACATGTGCTTGAGGTAGTAGAGGTCGAATTGGAGTTTGCGCCTGGCGTCTTCGATGGTCGAGCCGTAGCGGAAACTGATCTGTGCCCAGCCGGTGAGGCCCGGTTTGACGAGGTGCCGCTCGGCGTAATAGGGCAATTTTTCGGTGAGTTCGGCGACGATATCGGGCCGCTCCGGTCGCGGGCCGACGATGGACATGTTCCCCACGAGCACGTTGAACAACTGCGGCAACTCATCGAGCCGCGTGCGACGCAGCAGCCGTCCGATCGCGGTCACGCGCGGGTCGTTCGGTGCGGACCAGACGCTCTTGCCGTTCTCGGCGTCCGTTCGCATGGTTCGAAACTTGAAGAGCTTGAAAGTTTGCCCATTCTGCCCCACGCGGTCCTGGGAGTAGAACACCGGCCCGCCGTCGCACAGTTTGACGGCGACAGCGATGACCGGCCACAGCAGCGCGGACAGGCACAGTCCCAACCCCGCGGTGACCAAGTCGATCATTCGCTTCAGCGTGGCGTGCTCGTCGCAATGCACCTTCAGGTCGGCGAAGAGGAACCACGAAGGAGTGATTTCGTCCACCAGGATTTGACCGGTGGCCTTTTCGTAGAAAATGGCCTCATTGGTCACGCGACAGCCCGCTTGCAGGCACGGCACGACCCAGTCCATCGCTTTCGGATCGCGGGCCGCGCCGGTCCCGACGACAATGTCCGTCACTCGCCGCCGGCGAAGATGGGCGATCTGCTCGGATATTCGCCCCAAACAGAAAGGATCGTCCGTTCCGTCTTCGGTCTCATTGCCCGCCGAGGTGTAACCGGTCAGTTGATACTCGTGAAGGAACCCCTCCGTCCGCGCCCGCTCGAAGGAGTGAAACAACGCCCGCGATCCCACGACGAGCAGTCCACGGTGGACTTTGTGCACCGCCCACCACGCTCCCAGGCGTACTCCGGCGCCGCTGAGCAAGAACAACGAAACCGCGAACCCTGCGACCCGTCGGCTGACGGTCGAGTACATGATGACGTAGATGATTGCATAGGCGATCACGGTCGCCGTGACGGCGGTGAGGAGCATTCGCGTCAGAATCCGAGATCGGCTCATCACTGTCTCGCGCTCGTACAGACCGAAAACGAGGCTCGCAATGATGGCTGCGAAGGCGAAGATGGCCGACGCTTGCCAGAGGGCGATGTGCGGCGTATCCACGAGCGGCAGCGGTGGGAACACGAGGTACGCACAGTAGACGGCGACGGCGACGAGGATCACGTCGACCAGAAGCCAACTCGAGGGGGGCAGACCGACCAACGCCCGACCGGTGATGTGGAGGATCCGCCCCCACAGACGGCCCAGGACGGCTCGCCCTGTCCGGGTTGGGGTGTGTGCAAGGTCAACCAAACTCGGCGCCGCAACGGCCGGACCGTCCGCACCGGCGGCAGCAGTGGCACACATCGAAACAGCGTCTCCTAGGGAGAAACCCTGTACTCCATCGGAGCGCCGGCCCCCGCGGCTGAGTTATCGCTACTCCCGGCAGCGTCGGAATCCACGCGGGAAGCCCGATAACGGCGCAAATCGGGAATGGTCGAGCCGCCCTTGGTCACTTTTTTGGACGAGTGCCGATCGGCAGCGCCCGATATCCGAGTTGATGAACGCAATGAGCCTTTGGACGTACGGTGGACCCGACTCCGACCCGCGGCGCGAACGGTGCGCGGGTGAGATGAGACCGCACAAAGGAATACACCCGAAGAGTGCATCCGAAGACCCCCTCACCCTACCCTCGGACCCTCCCTCCTCGGTCGGCTCGTCTGACCCCCCTGTGGGGGAGAGGGGTTTTAGGACGCACTCTGAGTACTTCCTGATCATCGCCGGCATCACGGCGCTCGCCTCATTGGGGGGCTGCTCCGCGCCGAAGCAGGAGGTCCGGTGGACGCCCAAGCCGCCTGTGCAGTGGAGCGATGTCACCACCCGGCCGGTTGCGGGACTGAGCAACGAGTATCGAATCCTGACCACTCAGCCGACGATGGGTCTCTTCCCGGCGAACATGGCCGTCACCCGGGTTTCGCTGGAGGCGGACGAGAAGCATGGACCGACGCCCCAACCGAAACTGTATGCCGATCCGCGCAACGAGTTCCTGCAATGGAACACGACCTTCGACGATCAGATGGCGGTCAGTGAGGCGTTCCCCATCGACCAGCGCGATCTCGGAGGCGGAGAGGCCGACCCGGTCCAAATCCTGGCCGCGTTCCGCGCTCTCCACGCCCGCATCGGGATGATTTACGCGGTGAACGAACTCAGCGAGACAGAATCCGAAATGTTCGGGGCGCTCTTTGACAACGCTTCGGCTGAACCGATCGCCGTGATCCATGCCCAAGCGGTTTCCGTCGAACCGCCCGAGGACGAAGAGAAAAAGGGCGAGGCGAAGAGCCTTTGGGAGACGGACTCGAGGGCGTTGGTCCGAGCGAAGTTCGCCAAGCTCACCCATGCGTGCGTGCGCGAGCTGATTCGGAAGGACCAGCCCGCCGTGATCGAGGCGCCGACGGGTTGGACGCCCGCGGGTCCGGTCCGCCCGGTCGAGTGGCCGCCCAGACACCTAGGACCGAGTCGCTGATGCCGGCAGCGGCGACGCCGACGGCGCCATCCGGGGTTGCACGATGAACGCCAGCCGCCCCGCGCACCCCGCGACCCAGTTCCTCCTGCAGTATCACGTTGAGTTGCTTACGGCCTTCGCAGTTCTCTTCATCCTCCAGTCCGGGACGGTCCCCTTCGACTTCACCACCGACCCTTTCGCCCTCCGCGTTCGCCACTTTTTCGATACCTCCGGTTCGACGTTCACCTACCCGGATGCGGTCAGCAATGTGTTCTTGTATGTTCCGCTGGGTCTTCTTCTCCATTGGAGTTTGTGTCGGGCGAGGATGAGCCGCGCGGCGGCCATGCTGACGACGATCGGCGTTGCCGGGTTGCTCAGCGGCGGCATCGAATGGCTCCAAGCCTATTCGCCGTCACGAGTCTCCTCGCTGATCGACTTGGTGTGCAATCTTATCGGAGCGGGCCTGGGCGCCTCCGTTTCCTCGCTGGCCCGCGGAATCGTTCCGCGTGTGATCGGCGGCGTCATGTTCGAGTTTCACGAGCGCCCCGCGGCGGCCACCGTGAAGAGTTACTGCGGACTGCTTGTCGTCTGCGCGACGCTTCCTTTCTCGTTTTCCTTCGACGCCTCGCAACTCAAGAAGGCGGTCCAGACCTCGACATTCGTTCCGTTCGGGACGAGCGAAGCCCACCGGTCGCTGCAAGAACAGGCCGATGCCGGCGGAGACGCGCGTACGAAAGCGCTGGCGCGATGGGAAACGATGAGCCGGTGGTCGCGTTGGGCGGCGGAAGCGGCCTCCTTCGTGGTCCTTGCGTTGCTGCTCGAAGCGCTTCTACGCAGCGACTATGGATTCGGGCGGCGGTCGGCGGCCGCACTGGTGTGGTGGTTGTGCGGTCTGTTCGCCATCTCCCTCAGCGTGCTGCAATTTCCCGTTGTCTCGCGCGGATGCGACGTGACCGACATTCTATTTCGGCTCGTCGGGGTCGGATGCGGCATGGTTACGCAGTCGATTTACGCTCCGCCCCGCGAACAGCTGACCCGAGCGGCGCTCGGACATAGCCGGCGAACACTCGCCGGGATCGGCTGCGCGGCGACGTTTGTGTATATCGTTTATACCGGCATGGTTCCTTTCACCTTCGCCTATCCGAAGGGCGGCGTGTGGGGGCCGCTGACGGCGACGGAGTTCCTTCCTTTCATGGCCTACTTCGTCACTCGTTTCGACCTGATGATGACCGACGTGATGGAGAAGTTCGCCTCCTACGCGGTGCTCGCGGCGCTTTTGGCGACGTGCCGGACGCGTCTTGCGCGATTGGACATGTGGCCCCGTCTGATCCGCGTGATGACTGTTTGCATTGCGCTCTCGTCGCTCATGGAGTGCGTGCAGATGTTCATTCCCATCCGCGTGGTGAGCTTGACCGATCCCATCCTCGCCGCCGCCGGCTGCATCGTCGGCGTCATCGTCCAGGAACGAGCCGTTCGCTTTCACCGGTTCTCCGTTGCCGAGGAAATGCTGGGTCCCGACGATCGTCCGGCGACTCCCGAGCAGATACGCGGCCTGACCATCACGGATTCGTTGATCGCCTCCCTCGCCGATCCCTCGACCGATGCGCCGACCGAGACGTCACCCGCGCCGAGTCGCAAGTAAGCACCTGAATTGCCGGACCACGCCTGTCGTGCGAGAATCCCCGCGCCTGCAATGTAGTACTACAACGCTAGATTCGGGTCGCGCGGCTTGAAGGAAAGCCCGTTGAAACGGGCTGAGGGAGGGGTTTGGGGGGTCGATCGCGTTACCAGCCGTAAACGGCTGGCCTGAGGCCGCCGCCTTCGGCGGCGGGAAGGCCGCTAAAGCGGTCTAAGACTGCATCCTAGAACCCCTGATACCGTTCCCCGCGTTAGTCACAGACGAGCGGAGCCGCCCGCAGGTGCGGAGCGACGATCGGCTGTGAGTAACGCGGCGGCGCGAGTTGTGAAACGATACGGTCCCAGCGATCATCCGTCCTCAGTTTTGTTCGACGCCACGACGGCGACACGGTCTCCGAACCCTCCTTCTGCGAGAAGTCGGGAGAGATCACCGGCCCCGTCGACGGCGCCTGCTCCGACGTCTGAGAGAGTGAAGGCGACCGAGGAGGGAGCCTGAACGCCTCACGAAGGCTCTTGTATCAGGTCGACGAGCGGCAGGCGCATGGCGTTGGCCAAGGGTAAACGACGGACAGGAGTGAGCGCCATGAGTCAGGGTACGGCAGACTGGAGCGAACGGGCGGCGTTCGTGGGATTCGATTGGGCCAGCGATCATCACGACATGGTGGTCGTGGATGGGCGGGGCATGATCGTCGAAGATTTCCGCTTCGAGGACACGATCGAGGGTTGGCAGCTCTTCCACAAGAAGCTGAGTCCGTATCCGAATCCGGCGGTGGCCATCGAAACCTCCAGGGGGGCGACGGTGGAACGCCTCCTCGCCGCCGGCTACGCGGTGTATCCGATCAATCCCAAGGCGACCAAGCGTTATCGAGAGCGAAAAGCGCCCAGCGGGACCAAGACCGATCGCATCGATGCTTGGAGTCTGGCCGACGCCTTGCGGCTCGACGGGCACACTTGGCGGGCGCTCAAGGCGGATGATCCCCTGACGGTGGAGCTACGCCTGTTGTGTCGTGACGAGATCGGCCTCATCGGACAGCGCACGGCGTTGGTCTGCCAGTTGCGGGCCGCTCTGGGTGAATACTACCCCGTGGCCTTGCAGGCCTTCGACGACTGGACATCGCCTTCCAGCTGGGCCTTTGTCGAAGCCTTCCCCACGCCCCAGGCCCTGCACCAGGCGCGCAAACGGAGATGGGAGAAGTTCTTGCACGTCCACAAGCTCTATCGCCCGGAGACGTACGAAAAGCGGTTGGCCTTGTTTACGGAGGCCCGGGCCTTCTGCGGAAGCGAGCCCACCGTCCAGGCCAAGAGTTTGCTGGCGTTGGCCCTGACCGCTCAGCTTCGGGCGTTGGAGAAGCATCTCGACAAGTACCGTGGGCGTATCCAGGAACTCTTCGCCCAGCATCCGGACCATGAGTTGTTCGGGTCCTTGCCCGGGGCCGGGGAGAAACTCGCCCCGCGTCTGCTGGCGGAACTGGGCGACGACCGCGAGCGATTTGATTCGCCCCAGGCCCTGCAGTGTCATGCGGGGACGGCCCCGGTGAGCTACCAAAGCGGACAGATCAACAAGGCCCGCTTTCGAATCGCCTGCCAGAAGCTCCTGCGACACACCGTCCACCTCTGGGCCAACCTCAGTCGGGAGAAGTGTCCCTGGGCCGAGGCTTACTACCGAACAAAACGCGCGGAGGGTCAAAGCCATGCGTGCGCGCTGCGTTGCTTGGGCCAACGTTGGCTCAAGATCCTCTGGAAGATGTGGCAGACCCACACGTCGTACGACGCGGA
>JAZDHF010000039.1:0-2060 GCA_043806315.1 Planctomycetota bacterium
GCCTTGGAAGGGGAACGATTGTTGAGTACACTCTGTTTCCATCAGGCTGCTCCTCCGTGAACGGTAAACTCGTGTAGCTACAGGTGTTATCGCACAGAGAGCAGCCTGTTTCTATCCCCTCGGTGAGAAATGCGGGCTAGACTGTCACGGACCGGGGGCCGACGGGATCGGACATGGCTCGTCGTCTAACAAGAAGTGCGGCTTCGAGGGACAAACATGCGTTGGGACAGGTTGCAAGGCTGGGCTCTGGTGTGGGTTTGCCTGGCCGCGGGATGGGCGCCGGCCTCCGGTCGAGCTGAGCCGACCGGTCGCGATCGTCGTCGCACTCCCGTCGTGGAGGCCTACGAGCGGGCGCGGGACTCGGTGGTCAACATCTCCGCCACGGCCAAAATCGAGGTCGAACGATGGGGCGTCAACATCTTCGGCGACCTGTTCCCCGTCCCGTCCGAGCGGAGCCAGCGAAGTGTCGGCAGCGGCTTCGTTCTGCACCAGGACGGTTACATCGTCACCAACGCCCACGTCGTCTCATCGGCGGCGCAGCTCGGAGTGATCTTGGCCGACGGGACGGAATATGAGGCCCGGATCATCGGGCGGGACACCGCCCGCGATCTTGCGGTCATCAAGGTGGACCCGCGTTCTCCCCTCATCCCGATCCCGCTAGGCCGCAGCAACGACCTGATGATCGGCGAGCAGACCATCGCCGTCGGCAACCCCGTCGGGCTGCACAACACCGTGACCGTCGGCGTGGTCAGCGCCCTGCACCGCGAGCTGGAGGTGGACGGGCGCGTCGTCTACCGCGATGTGATCCAGACCGACGCGAGCATCAACCCCGGCAACTCCGGCGGCCCGCTGCTCAACATCCTCGGCGAGTTGATCGGCATCACAACCGCCATCCGCACCGACGCCCAGAACATCGGCTTCGGCATCCCCGTGGATCAGCTTCTCGAAATCCTTCCCGAAATGCTGGACGGCGAGAAACTCAATAAGGTGACGGTGGGGATGCGGGTGAGCGGTGCCGAACCCGCCGTCGTGACCGAGGTCCGCGAGAAAGGACCGGCAGACCAGGCGGGCGTCAAGGTCGGCGATGTGGTTCAGGCCGTCGACGGGCGACGACTCTCGCGCGGCGTGGACTTCTACGTCGAGATGCTCCAGCATCAAGCCGGCGACGACGTGGGCTTCAAACTCGTGCGCGACGGCGCGGCCAAGGAAGCGAAGGTCACCCTCAAGCCGGTTCCGAAGCCCGACGGCAAGCGACTGGCCTTGCAGCATCTGGGCCTGACGCTGGCCGACGTGAAGGAGGACGTCGCCAAACGATTTCAACTGCGCCGTCAGGTCGGGGTCATCGTGCTCGGCGTGGAGCCGCGAAGCCCCGCCGATCAGACCGGTATGCGACCGGGAGATTTACTCGTCACTCTGGGACCGTACCATCTGGCCGACGTCGAGCACGTCGGCTTGTTGCTCGCCAACCTCCAACCGGGCGACCCGGTGGAGCTGGAGTTCTGGCGCGAGCGTCAGGGCGCCTTGTACAGTTGGGACGCGAGGCTCTATGCCCGATGACCCCACCAACATCCTTAGCCCGTCCGCACATCGCGGACCTCTCGACGACTCCGCTACGCCCAAGGATTTGAAGGTCAAAATCGCCGAGCAGCGCCTCCTGATCGAGTGGAAAGACGGCACGCGCAGTGAATTCCTCCTCGGTCAACTGCGCCGCGTCTGTCCTTGCGCGACCTGCCGCACGGAACGCGAACAACAAGCAAGCAACCCCCTGCGCATTCTCAAAGCCGACCCCACCGGCGTCCGTGTCACCAACGCCCGCCTTGTCGGCAGCTACGCCATCCAGTTCGACTGGTCCGACGGCCACAACACCGGCATCTTCGACTTTCGATTCCTGCGCTCCCTCGGCACCAACGCGGGAAGTTAGAAGTTAGAACTAGACTTTTGCAAAGTTAACAAAGTGCCAGATGTTCCTTGATTCTCCCATCATTCCAGCCGTCCGCCCTCGCCCGCTCGATGACCCAGGAGATCGTATGGCTGAGCGTTTCTCGCAACACGCCCATGCA
>JAZDHF010000040.1:0-2822 GCA_043806315.1 Planctomycetota bacterium
CACTGAGTTCCGCGCACGCCTTCTCGTCCTTCATCACCGCCACCAGGTTCTGATCGACCTGTTGGAGGGTTTGTTCGATGCTCGTCGTGTCCCCGCGGTCCGCCGGCTGCAAGGTCACGGCCACCACCGCTCCCGTCTCCATGTCCACCGCGTGCTCGGCTTTGTGCGCCAAATGCGTGCGCCCGTCCTTCATCTTCGTGATCTTCGCGTCCGGGTCGTGGGGATGCTCCCACTCCTCGTTCGAGCCTTTGTTCTTGCGGTTTTTGTCGATTCGCACCAGGTCCTCGCGCGTCGGCGTCTCGATCCCCGAGGCCTTCGCCAGTCGGGTCAGAAACTCCGGATAACTCTCCTTCGTGTCCCGACGCACGATACTCCGCAACGCCGCATTGGCCTCCAGCGTCGTCGCGTCGATCCCCAGCGTCTTGCCATCCAACAGCTTCCACTTTGTCAGCACCTGCAAGACCCAGTTGAAAACCTCCTGGTGCGTCTCCACGTCGATCAACCGCCGATTGCGACTGATCGTCGAATGGTCGCCAGTCGCGTCCGTCAGCCCGTATCCCGGAAACCGCCGCAACGCCAGTGCGTCCGCCACTCGCCAGGCAATGCCGCGATCACTGTCGATCCCATCGAAGTACCCGATGAGCAACATGCGGAAGTACACCGCCGGCGGCAGTGACGGCCGGCCAACCTGGTCCGCATAGAATGCCCGACACTGTTTCTCGACGAAACGGTCGAACCCTTCGGCCTCCAGAATCTTGTTGACTTGTTGGTAGAAGGGATGACCACCGCTCTGCGGAAGGTCAGTGGCCACGATCCAAAGCGCCCCTTGCTCCTCCCGCTTCCGCCTGCCCATCGCCATCGCCGTCCTCCGTGACCCTTGCCGCCAAACCCGCGAGGACTATACTATGTCTGTCAAGAGACTTTTACCACGGGCTGCTAAGCAGTAGTTTCTACTTTTTCAAGCGGCGATTTCTCGCGGATTCGGAGCAGGAATCGAGGCCGGAGGTACTTTTGCAATCTCTTCCAGCTTCAACAAGAGTTTGGAAAACTCCGCACGGTGTCGCCAGAACAAGCGCCGCAGATCGAGAATCGACGGATGTTGTTTGCGACGATTCCACTGCGGTTTCAGCCAGTAGCTTCCCTCACCCCACGCGGCATCCAGACGAAACTGCATCAGCCGCAGAAGCGTCATGGCCGTCATCTGCACCTGGAAGGTCCGCAACACCGGCTGCTTGGTCCAAGCCCGACACTCTTCCATGCCCAAACGCTGCTTGTGATCCCGAAAGCCGTCTTCCTGGCGGAAGCGCGCCGCAAACGCCTCGACCACTTGCTCGGACGACAGGTCCAAGGCCGTGGTGACCAGGAACCACGGCTTGTCGTACCCTTCCACCTCGAAGACGAAGGCATGCACCCGTTCGTCGGGTCCGCTGACAGACCACTGGCAGCGCACTCGCTTATAACGGATCTTGCGCACCCGGCCATAGATCCAGGCGGCACCCTTCTGCCAGGGGGCGTCCCATTGGTCGTGATGTTGGGGAGCGGCTATCCGCCGTCCCCATTTCCGCGGACGACCCATGACTTTCTTTCCTTCGTCTTGCGGACTGGAAAGCAGAGGGTGATACAGCCTCGCGTCCACCCGCAGGCGGGTGACGATCTCGATCCGTCGTCGACCCGGGGGCGGTTGCAGACAGGGTCGAACCACGGTTTCCATCGCATACGCCCCGTCGCAAACGCCCAAGACCGGCGCCTCCGATTCCGCGTCGACCTGGCCAAGCATCTCCACCGCCCACGCCGTCTTGGTTCGAAAGACCTCGCCCTCCGGCAACTGACTCTTCCGCAGATAGAGCCGGCCCGAGTGCGCTAGAAACGTCCACGGCCGTCCGGGCAACAGGTCGCCCATCACCACCCAGTTGTGCGCTCGCACCGTCTCCGCGCGGTTGGGGCTGCGCGCCGCCGATTCGTGAAACGTACACGTGCCCCACACCGCCTCGCTGGCGCGGTGCAGCTTGGTGTCGTCCACCGCTACCGGGTGATAACCACCCCACCGCGCCGGCGCTTCGTGCTCGATCAGTTCGATCGTCCGCCGCTCCACGGCCACGCGATCCCACGCCCCCTACTCGGCGAAGTGCTCCATCGCCCGCCAACGAGACTCCAACGCCAGCGAAACAAGGATCTGCGTGATGGTGTGCTCCTCGCCGCACAGCACCATCCCCGTGACCCATTGCACAAACCGCACCCATCCCGGGCGCGTGAACACTGACCCGAAGTTCGCCAACAACGATTGCCACCATGACCAAACCTGCTTAGCATCTTCCATGACGCTCTCCCTTCGGACATCCATGTCCGGTTAAAGAACCCCGACATGATGTGCCGAAGGGAGCGTCTCTCAAAATCCTAGAAACTACTGCATAGCAGCCCGTGGTAAAAGTCTCTTGACAGACATAGTATAGTCCTCGCGGGTTTGGCGGCAAGGGTCACGGAGGACGGTGATGGCGATGGGCAGGCGGAGGCGGGAGGAGCAAGGCGCGTTCTGGATTGCGGCCAGTGAATTGCCGCAGTCGGGCGGTCATCCCTTCTACCAGCAAGTCAACAAGATTCTGGAGGCCGAAGGGTTCGACCGTTTCGTCGAGAAACAGTGTCGGGCATTCTATGCGGAACAGGTGGGTCGGCCGTCGCTGCCGCCGGCGGTGTACTTCCGCATGTTGTTCATCGGGTATTTCGAGGGGTTCGACAGTGAGCGTGGCATTGCCTGGCGTGTAGCGGACTCACTGGCCTTGCGGCGGTTTCTGGGATACGGGCTGACGGACGCGACTGGCGACCAT
>JAZDHF010000041.1:0-15486 GCA_043806315.1 Planctomycetota bacterium
CTCGACGATCAGGTATTCAGGCAACTCGGCGGCAACCATGATCTTTTCATAGCGCTCAACAAGCCCGGCGAGGCTCTCAATGCGCGCGCCTCCGATCATGGTGAGGACATCGCCGGCCGCAAGGGGAGGCTCCGCCGTCTCCGCCGGACTGCCGCTTCGGACACTCTCGATGAGTACACCGCGAGTGCTGTCCAGCCGCCGCTCGCGGGCCATCCGTTCCGTGATCTCCAGGGCCACCATCCCCCCAGGCCCGGAACGCGGCCTCTTCGCCGCGATCTTTCAGCAACTTCGTCGTGAACAGACGTGCTTCCGCGAGCGTCTCGCCCCGCCGGTAGCCAATCGTCACGGCCGATCCGATGGCCAAGTCAGCGAGTCTTTTTTCTAACGGCGGAACCTCTTCCGGAAAGAAGACCGTGATGGGCGCGGCGTCGATCGCGAGGATGACATCGCCCGCCTGCAAGCCCGCGCGCTCCGCCGGTCCATCCTTGTCAATCGAGTTGATGAGCACTCCCTCCCGCAGTCCGGATTTCTTAATCGGCTTAAGGCTCAGCCCCAGCCAACTTCGCGGCACTTCCCGCAGCTCGATCAGGCGTGCCGCGACCGTTGAGGCAGTACTGCTTGGAATGGCGAAGCCCATATCTCCGCCGAAGAATGTGCCTCGGGCGTTTACTCCCACGATCTCGCCTTTGAGGTTCACCAGCGGCCCGCCGCTGTTGCCCGGGTTAATGGCCGCGTCGTGTTGAATCCACTGGTTGAAGATGCCGGTGCGCTGGTCGGAGTCGAAGCGCATTTCGCCGGCCTCGTCGTCGGTAGCGGCCAGGACCCGCTCGGTGTTGGACACAATGCCCAGGGTGACCGAACGAGAGAGCGCCCACGGACTACCCATGGCCATTACCGTATCACCCAACACCAATTCATCCGAGTTCCCGAATCGCGCTGCCGGAAGAACCGTCTTGGGGTCCTTGAGTTCCGCGAGATTGAGCTTGAGCACGGCCAAGTCCGTCAACGGATCCTCCCCCACCAATTCCGCGGAGATTTCCTGCTTGTCCGCGAGCGTACATTTGAATTTCTTCCCGTTGTCCGCGACATGGAAGTTCGTCAGAACGTAGCCGTCTTTGGAGATGATGGTGCCGCTTCCGACGGCCTGCCCTTTTTGCTCTTTCCCTTCGTAGTACTGAACGGTGATCACGCGAATGTTGACCAACGAGGGAAAGACGCGGTCCCGTGCGAAGGCGATCATGTCCCGCAGGTCTTGCCGGAGCTGATTGACTTTCTCCGTGTTGATCGGGCTTCGATCGTCGGGTGCAATGGGCTGCGCTATTGCGGGCGATGCCCGAGACAAAACGAGGGTTGAGAAGACGGTCCACGCAACGGACCGGGTCCATGTTCCGCCGGTCACCGCCCTAAAAAGGAGCACAGTGAATCCTCAACTGTATGCGACTTCCCAGAGCGTCCCTGCCTAGCGCGTCTTACCGGCCATGCCAACGGGTCAGCCGCGTGGGACGGTCGGTCATGAACAGCACGTCCAGGTCCTCGACCAGGGCCCGCGCGTCCTGGTCGGCGACACGGGAAACCCGCTCGTGATGCTCATCGGAGGTCTCACCGAGAGTTTCCAGGCGGGCATGGGGGTCGTTCAACCATACGCCTTGGCGACCCATGCAGCCTGCGGCGACCAGCGCCGCCACCGCACAAAGAGCCAACGTCCATCGAGTCAGGCGGGACATAAACGCTTCCTCCAGGATAAACTTTACTCGCGCCAGGCAGGCGGCCAACCGTCAGCGTACATCGTCGGGGATCATAGCTGGATGCGGAGGCACGTCAACCCGTCTCCCGGAAGGTGTCGGCCTTGCCGATTCCTTCGAGGCTCAGGACAAGTGTCGATTTTCGATTTTGGATCACGAATCTATGGCCGGGCGTTGTCACCAAGTCGTCCTCGTCCGGGCGGTTTCGATTTGGACGAACGTATGGTGCTCCCCCGTGTTCATGCCGGGGCACTTTTGTCGGTTCGTCTCGTTCCATGCTTCAGGGGAGCGGAGGTTTTGGCTCCAGAACGGCCAGATACGGCACTGCAGCGGTCGGACGGGGTAGATGGAGCAGCCCGTCTTGCCGTTTTCGCGGGTCAAGAAGATGCAGTCGCCGCCGGGCTTCTCGGTGAGGCTGTAGTGGAGGCCGATGCGACGGAGGTGCGTTTTGTCGAGCCGCCCGTCGGGTCGGCCTAGGAACTCCGCGATTCGACGAACTTCCTCTTTGGTCGCCCAGACGTACCCCGGGTCGCCGCCGCAGCAGTTGCCGCACTGCGTGCACATGAACTTAAGCCCGTCGCGATACCACTTCTCCTTGGCGAACAATTGCCGGCCCCTTCTACGATACAACTGAACGTCCGAATATCGTAGGCCCGACGCCGCGTAGAGTCGATACGCGGTCGAGACGAACGGCCGCGCACGGGAATAGAGTCGATGCGTGCAGCGTGGGCCGGCCCGTGCCGATTGACCCTAACGGGGCGGCGCTCGCATCGCAAAAGCCCGCTCCATTACTGTCACGGTTCCGATGGCGGATCGCTCGCTCGCGCTCGCGGCTCTGCTCGGGCGCGGCGACGGTTCTCGCTGGGTGACGCGGTATGCTTCACAAGCACAGTTTGACGTGGGTGGTGCTGTTCGGGGTGATCGTGTTGATGTTCCTGCAGCTTCCGCCCATGGCGGCCAAGCAGGACTCGGTCATCCACACGTACAGCGCTCTCGTCGAGGTGGACGCCCTCGCCAAGCAGCAGTTCGTCGATCCCATCGAAGACGACCGTCTCGTGGACGGGGCGATCCGCGGGATGATGTTCCAGCTTGACCCCTACAGCGGGTACATCACTCCGAACGAGCTGTCGGCCTTCGAGCGGCGTAGCCGAGGCGACTTCAGCGGGGTCGGGCTCGAGCTGGGCATGCAAAGCGGGCAGCTTACCGTGATCGCGCCCGTGGACGGGAGTCCCGCCGCTCAAGCCGGGGTGCTGGCAGGCGACACCCTCCTGTCCATCGACGGTCATACGCTGGAAGGCCGATCGGTCTTCGAGGTCGAGGAGATGCTTGTCGGGCCGCCCGGAACGCGGGTGCATCTCGAGGTTCGCCATCCCGGTCAACACGACGCCCAACGACTCAGCGTAGCCCGGGGACCGGTACATCTTAAGACGGTCCGCGGGTTCCGGCGCGATCGGTCGGGGGCCTGGGACTACATGATCGACCGGGAGGCGCACACCGGCTACATCCGCGTCAGTAACTTCCGCGACAACACCATGCGCGACTTCGACGCGGCCTTGACCGAGCTGCTCGACGGCGGCGCTCGGGGGATGATCCTCGACCTGCGCTTTAACCCCGGCGGGGTCATGCCCCAGGCCGTGGCGATGGTGGATCGTTTCGTGGACGAAGGGCTGATCCTCTCAACGGTCACGCGCCGACGGGCCATCGACGAGTACATGGCCGTTCGGGAGGGGACGGTCGAGAAACTCAAGCTCGTCGTGCTCATCAACGGAAGCTCGGCCAGCGCCGCGGAAATCGTCGCGGGATCGCTTCAGGCTCGAGGGCGGGCGGTGGTGGTGGGCGAGCGGAGCTTCGGCAAGGGCAGCGTCCAACACCTTATTCACCTCGCCGGCCACAAGGCCGCGATCAAGTTGACCGTCGCGTACTATCGCCTGCCGGACGGACGGATCATTCATCGCACGGACAAAAACGCCCTCACCGACTTGTGGGGCGTGACGCCGGACGTCAAGGTCACGCTCAGCGAGGACGAGGTCCAGGCTATCCAAGAGTCACGGCGCAAACTGGATGTGTCGTTCTCGGAGTCCGCCACCTCGACGCCCGCCGCGGCGGGCGAAGCCGTCTCCGGGTTGCCTCTGCTGGAACTCATCCGTGACGCCCAACTCGAAGCCGCCTTGTCCGTCGCCCGGGCGCCGACCCTCCCGAAGAGCATGGGGAGCCCATAGCCCGCCGCGGCGCGATCACAACTCCGCCGGCTGAGAGCATCAGCGCCGCCATCGCCCCCACGCCCCATTCACTCAGTTTCTACTCAGGGCCGAGCCCCTTCGTTGATGGATTTTCGGAGTCCGGTGGGACCAGCGGTTCGAGGGCTTCGATGAGCGACGGAATGTAGTTCCGTACGATGGTCCAGATCTTCGGCAGTTCGATCCGCGGATAGTCGTGCACAAGACGATGGCGGAGATTGATGATCCGTTCCCACGCGATTTCGGGATGGTTGCCTCGGAAGTCGAGGGATACTTTGCTTGCCGCTTCACCGACGATCTGAAGCACATGCAAAGTGGCGGCCTGCAACTGGGCATCGCCTAGGAAACGTTCCAGGGTCGCGCTTTCGGTAAACGACCGCGCCCTCCGGGCGTGAATGAGCATGTCGAGCAGGCAGGCGTCATCGCGCCACATAGATGACCTTGGCCGATGAGAGGATGTCCCGGCGGCGTATGTAGTTCTCGCTCTGCTCGACGCCCCGCTTATCGACCACGTCGACTCGGCGACCGAGCACCTGGGAAAGCGCCTCTTCCAAATCCATGAACTTGCCCATCCACGGCCCGGCGTCGTTGTTTTTGAAGACGACCAGAAAATCGAGGTCGCTGTCAGGCCCGAAGTCGTCGCGTAGCACGGACCCGAAGACGGCAAGCTCCTCCACGCCGTGCTTACGACACACGTCGGCGATGACGTCGACGGGTAGCTCCAAGTTCTTGATAACCATGCGCAACCTCACCGGACATTGTACCCGGTTTCACGCTGTACGGCTACGGGCGGATCGTCGTACCGTGGCTGGCGACTCGGGCTTTCAGCGTTTCAAATTCTCAGCGTCTCGTCTTTCGTAATTCGTCATTCGTAATTCGTAACTCCCCGCCCCGCCCGCCGCGCTTAGCCGCCGTTTCTTCGTGCCTAATGCCTACTGCCTATTGCCCTTTGCCTCCGGACAATCACCACCCCACCGGCCGACAGCATCAACGCCGCCATCGCCATCATGCCCCATCCGGAACGGTAAGGTTTGAATCCGAGCCGGGAGCGCAAGCGACCGGTCTTCACAACAACGCCGCGCTCGCACGCCGCTTGCTTCGGACGGTGTCGGCGCGTCAGCGAAGATCGTGCCCCTGATGCTCCGCGACGTATTCGACTGCGGCGTTCACGCTCCGTTGTTTCCAAAGGTAGCGCGTGCTCCCGTGGTGTGTCCAGACCGGCGCCTCGCGTGGAACATATCCCGCTTCCCGCAGGCGCCGCGTGGTCCAAGCCTTGAGTTCCCTCAGCGCCCCATCGGCGTGCAGGCCGCACGCCAGGACCGCGTGCACGTGATTCGTGCGTACATTCAGCGCCAGAAGGTCCCAGTTACGACGCTCACGGTGAGCGCGAATGGTGTCCGCAACGATCTGTCGGGCCGGTCCCTTGAGCTCGACAGGCGGATGCCGCAGTTGCTTGATTTCCGCACGATTTCGAATCGCATCCGGCGGCAAGAACGGTGCCCCCGGCGTTCGATGTTCGTCATCCACTGAACCGCGGTCGTCACCGTGTAGCCACGTCCCGTAGCATGTCCAGGTCAGCAGGTACGCGAGTGGGTCGGACATCCCGCCAGCGTACGCTTTCGGTCGTGTCCATTGCAACCCTGCGAGTCGGTCCGAACCCCAAGCGCCAGCGCGTGGGTCAATGCCGCCCCCGGCGCGGCGCCCCAATCCGAACCCCGAGCGCATCCGAGCCCCGAGCGCAAGCGACGGGTCAGCTTCCCCCCTCACCGAGGGGGGATCAAAGGGGGGTGCCTACCGGTCGCTGGCGCTCCCGGCTCGGATTCTTCACGCCGCCCTTCTTCGCACAATGACGACCCCTCCCGCCGACAACATCAACACCGCCATCGCCATCAGCCCCCACTCCGAAAGCGTGCCCTACTTCTTAATCGTGATCCGGACCGCGTGCGTGCTGCCGTCCGAAAGCGTGGCGATCAGCTTCCACGTCCCCTGGCTGAAACCCGTCCGCGTGCTCAGGTTGAAATGCCACTGTCCGTCGGTCAACCGGAACTGGTTCCCGCTTGTGGCCGCGTCGGTCGGCGTGGCGTCAATCGGCGGGTCGGAGTCCACGGAGCTGCTGTACTTGACCGCCCGGAGCGTGTGGATACCGGTGAGCAACGGGCTTCCGCATTGCGTGGCCGTGAACTTCACCGGGATCGTGCTGCTCAGCTTGAACGCCCGCAGGGGGTCGGTAAAGCTCCCGCCGGTCGCGTCCGCCCCGCCGATCGGCGGGAGGAAGCCGACGAATTCGATGGCGTCAGCCGCGCCGCACCCGCAGATTCCCGGAGCGGTCTTGAGCGCGTCATTTGGGCAATCGTCGCAGGCATCAATGCGGGCATCGCCGTCGGAATCAAGCTCGCACTCATCGGGAATGCCGTTGTGGTTGCAGTCGTCGCACCAAGCCGGGCCGTCGCAGTTGGCGATATCCTGGCTGTCGGGGATGCCGTTGTCATTGCAGTCGGAGTAGGTGCACCCCAGGACCGATGTGAACGCGTACGCCGACCCACAAATACTGCCCGCCGCGCAGGCGTCATGCGGAGCATCGATCACGGCGGTATCCCCACTCACGGAAACAGAATGTCCGAACCAGTCACCTGCTGCCCGATCGGAAGCAGTCAGCTTGCGCTGCTGGTTCCATACGCCGCCCGAGCGCCTGAACACATAGGCTGCCCCGCAATCGTTGCCTCCCGGGCCATCATCCAACATGGCGCCAACAACCGCCGTGTCCCCGCTTAGGGAAACAGAAGCACCGAACTGATGGTTTGCCTGTGCGTCGAAGGCGGTCAGCTTCTGCTGCTCGGTCCAAAGCCCTCCCGAGCGGACGAAGACGTACGCCGATCCGCAATCGCTCCCCGCCGGGCAATCATCATAAAGTGCCGCCACGATCGCCGTGTCCACGTTTAACGAGACAGAAAACCCAAACACGCAGTCCACCGCCGCGTCGGAAGCGGTCAGTTTTTGTCGTTCGGTCCATGCCCCGCCGGAACGCTGGAAGACGTACACCGACCCGGAATCGAAACCCGCGGGGCGGTCATCGGCCGCGGCCCCCACAAAGGCCGTGTCTCCGCTTACCGAGACGGAACCCCCGAACCGGTCCAATGGGCTCGCGTCCGACGCGGTCAACTTCTGCTGCTCGCTCCATACTCCGCCGGAGCGCACGAAGACGTACGCCGCCCCGGAGAGGGTGGAATTACGATGTGCCCCCACCACGACCGTGTCCCCGCTTACGGAAACGGCACCCCCGAACTCGCCATACACCCCCGCGTCCGAGGCCGTCAGTTCCTGCTGCTGGGACCAAACGCCCCCGGAGCGGACGAAAACGTACGCGGAGCCAGAGCCGTCGCCAGCGGCGCCGACGACAATCGTATCGCCTTCGATGGCTACAGAGTAACCAAACGTGTCATCCGCCGCTGCGTCCGAGGGCGTCAGCTTCTGCTGTAGGATCCAAACCCCGCCCGAGAGCACATAGACATATGCCGATCCGCAATGGTCACCCGCCTCGCAGTCATCGAAGTACGCTGTTACGACGGCCGTGTCCCCGCTGATGGAGACGGCAGTACCGAAGTGGTCACCCGCGCCTGCGTCCGAGGCGGTCAACTTCTGTTCGTCCGGGACGCCGTTGCCATCGCAGTCCGGCTGGGCGCATCCGCCCGGCGTGCCGATCCAAAGTGACGTCTCGTAGTTGGAGCCGTTCCATAGCGACTCGATCAGGTAGAGTCTGCCGGAGCTGGGATCATAGGCGCTCCGGTAGATCCCCGCGCCGGGGCTTTCGACCGGAAGGTCAAAGGGCGCGCGCGTGAACGTGTGCGCATCGGGGTCAAACCGGTATACGGTCGGGCTCGGCACTCCGTCAGGCCACCCCTTCCCGATGTAGAGCGAACCGTCTCGGTCCAACCAGGAGACCGATGCCCACTCCAAGTCGTGCGGCATGATGTCCCCACTGAACACGAACGATTCCGTCGCCGGATCGAAGATGTCGACCCGAGAGGGCGCTCCATAGTTTCCGAACATCACGAAACGCCCGGCGGCATCACGGCAGCTTGCGACAAGCCGCCTGTCGTCCGGAAGCGTCGCCAGCAGGAGCGTGAGGCATCCAGGCCCGTCGTACCTGTAGATGCTCTGGACGCTTCCGCCGTTCCAGCCTCCGAACGAGTAAACGTGGCCACTTAAGCTACGTTGCATCGTCGAAGTCCAGATGGTCGCGTACTCGCAATAGGTGGCCGTCTCCGATGCCACGTCGTTCACAAAGTCGTATTCAATGACTCGATTATGCGTGCCCCACCCATTGTTGAGGTTCGGGCCGATCTGGGGCGACATATACATCTTGTCGCTCAGGGTCGTCAGCTCGTTGGTACCCGGAAGGCATGCGTAGGGCAGGCTTGCGCCCTTTCTTGTCCAAGTGTCCGACGCCGGATCGTACGATCGAATGGCATCAGACCAGACAGCATTCCACGGGTTGGTTGGGGCTACGATCTCGCCGCCGAACGTCCACAGCTTGCTATCGTGGACAAGGATACCCGGGTATCCCTCCGGGAGGGGCGTGGAGCGCTTCTCCCAGCAGAAGCCCTGCGAGGGCGCGCGCACATGCACGATTACGGCCGTGGCGGGCAGCCACGCTGCGTATGGTCCACCTTGTGCGGGCGGCGTTACCACAGTGGTCAGCACGGCGCCGTGGTGGTAGGCCTGTTGGAACTGCTCCGGCGTCCAGTCGAAACCAGCGTCGTTACCGTCGTACCAAATGGGGTTTCCGGGCATGGTCCAATTGGTCAAGGACATGACCTGCTGGATCGTGTATTCCCCACGAAAGGCCACAACTATGTGGTAATTGCCGGGCGTGCCGGGGGCAGTCTTGTTGACGGCAACGTTGAACGTATGTGTTCCCGGGGGAATCCAGCCGTTGGTAAGCCAGGGTTGCGTCGCGCGGTCGCCCCACGTGACCGTGCCGCCGAGCGGCGCCACGACGTTTGAAGGCCACAGGTTCGTGACCTCGACGGCGATGGAACCGGTGATCGCCTCGCCAGGGGCAACCGTGACCTCGTAGTGCGTCGCATCAATGGCGTAGCCGTTCACGCTGCCCCCGCCCGTCCGGAAGATATAGCCGTCAAGTGCGGGCTGCGCGTCGGCACGAGGAGCCCCCAAGATCAATGTGACAGTTGCGACCAAGCTTCCAAATCTGCATTTCTCTTTGAACATGATTCCGCTCCCTTCCGCCGCCGGGGATGCCGGTCGGCACAAACAAAGATGGTAATGAACCTCTCGTGCCACTGCGTGGCACATTATGTTGCCGAAGTCGGGGGCGGTTCGCCTGTCCGGCCCCTGACAGGAGCGACAAGCTGAGTCAAGGAGTGTCGCGCCGGAGACGCCGACCGATCAGCAACAGTGCACAGATTACCCCCCCCTTCACATGTCAAACGAATTCGCCACAAATTTTAGCTACTCTTGATCGGTTTCTGACCGTGCCCCGCCGTACCCAAGTGGGATTACTCGGGCAGACTCCTGGCCCGCGGGGGGGCGGATGATGTTGAATCCCGTGTGAAGCAAGTAGGCGATGCCGAACGCAGATGGGGTGCACGGGGGTAGGACGCTCAACCCTAAGTTTTGCTCTTGCAAGAGGTTCCGTGCGGTCGATTTTCCAAGCAGGCGGACGCGGGGGAGGTTCCCCGCAACCGCACGTGGACCGCGGGGTATTAGGTTAAGATGTCGTGGAGGATGGACGCGCGGATCAAAAACACGGTGGTGGCGGCCGGCACTTTCTTGGCCATTTCGCTCGCGGGGCGGGCTGAGGAGCCGGCCCCCGCAACCGCCCCTCCGGAGATCGTGCTGAAGCAGCCCGACCCGGCGCTGGTCGTGTTCCTGGATCACACCGGCCCGTATTGGACGGTGGGCCCGCTGTTTCGGCAGGTGCGCGAAGTCATGCTTGCCCACAATGAGGCCGGGCCGTTGTTCGCCCGCTACGCAACCGACCCTACATCCGTCGCGCCCGAGTCGCTGCGGACCCGGGTCGGGTTCGTGGCCAAGGGTGAATGGGCGCCGGAGCCGCCTTTCCGATCCGCCGAATACGAAAGCGAGCAAGTGGCTGCGATGGTCGTTGAGGGATCGTACGGCACCACGACCCGATACTACTCGGTCATGCGCGAGTGGCTTTCCGCCCACGGTTTCGAGCCGGTGGGGCCGGTAATCGAGCTGTATCCCCCGGTCGCGAGCGGCGCCTCGCCCGGCACCCAACGTACAGAAATCCAGATGCCGGTTCGACGCGCACGAGTGCCCGAGCCGCCGGCTGCCCCGGTTGTCGCGTCGGCGGAGAACGAGCCTCAGCGTTTTTTTGACTCCTGGCAGGCGTCGGGCGATGAACCGGGAACACAGGATACGCCCACTGTTGATGAAGGGCCGACAGCGGTCGTCCGGGAACCCGGCGCAGTTTCGGCGCTCGCGGTCCGCGAGCCGATCCGACCCGTGAGAGAGTTGATCGCGACGTCGAGGTTCGATCGAATCGCGGAGCAACTGATCCCCGTTGACCGCCCGACCCCCGCCGCGTTACAGGTCTGGTTGGGGCAGGTTGTCTTCCGGGTCAGCGCCGTTGCGAAGGGGATCGAGCAGACCTTCCCCGGCGGCGCACCGGCGGTCACCGCTCTTTCCGAAGCGATCGTGCGGCGTTATCGGCAGGCGTCGGAGTCGTCGACCGTCAACCCGCTCGAATCGGCCGTAGTCCACGTCGACACGCGTTCGGATCCCCGTTCCGCACAGAGGCGATCGATCGTGCGTGACCTGGACAACCTGCTGGGACAGGTCGCCATCAAGACCGTCGATGCGGATTCCGCGCTCGGGCGCCTAGAGGATATCCTGCAACGCATTCAAGACCTTACGCACTCCGTTAAACCCTAGGTGAAAGTCGGCGGGTAACGACGTAACGTTCGTGTCCACAAATGATTACGACCGTTCAGGCGGAGTTTTGTTCGCGGCCGCGATGACGCAAGGGCGGCGGGAAACTGGTAAACCCCCTTGTCAGCCGCCGATTAAGGTGTAATGTGTTTCGGACCTGCAGGCTGTACACCCGTGGCGCGGGGGTGCGGCCCGGCGGTCGACAATGAGCTGATACGATGAGTGATGTTCTGACCAGTGAGCCGACGGCTTCGTCGATTGGCTCTGCCGCAGCGAGTGTGGGTGGGTTTCTCGAATTCGAGAAGCCGCTCCTGCGCATCCAGCAGGACGTCGAGGCGATGGAGCGCGAACAACGGGACACGGGCCGCGATCTTTCCAACGACATCAAGCAGCAACGGGCCCGGTTCAAGGCGACCTTGAAGCGACTCTATTCCAACCTGACCCCCTGGGAAACTGTGCAGGTGGCGCGTCATCCCAAGCGACCGCTCTCGACCGACTACCTTTCGACCGTCTTTCGTGACGTCTGCGAACTCCACGGCGACCGGACTTTCAGCGACGACCGGGCGATTCTGACCGGTTTCGGGCGGATCGGCGGCCACCGGGTGATGTTCATCGGCCATGACAAGGGCAGGGACATCAAGCAGCGCATGGCCTGCAACTTCGGCTGCGCCCACCCCGAAGGCTACCGCAAGGCGCTCCAGAAGATGCGCCTCGCGCAGAAGTACGGCCTGCCCGTCGTCTGCCTGGTCGATACGCAGGGGGCCTACCCCGGCATCGGAGCGGAGGAGCGGGGGATCGCCTTCGCCATTGCGACGAATCTGATGGAGATGTCCCGGCTACGCACGCCGATCGTGAGCGTGGTGATCGGCGAGGGCGGCAGCGGCGGGGCGTTGGGGATCGGCGTAGCGGACCGGGTGGCGATGTTCCAGCACGCGTTCTATTCCGTGATCTCCCCGGAGGGCTGCGCGGCCATCCTTTGGAAGACGGCGGACCGTCGCAAACACGCGGCCGAGGCGCTGAAACTGACCTCCCGTGAACTCTTCAAGCTGGACATCATCGACCATGTAATCCCGGAGCCCGTCGGCGGGGCACACCGCGAACCGGAGGCGGCGGCGGCGAACCTGGAGAAGTTTCTGATCGGGACGCTGAACGAGCTTAAGCGCCTCGGGCTCGACTCCCTCGTGGCCAAGCGGCAAGAGCGTATCCGTCATCTCGGCAGCTTTTTCGAGTCACCGAGTGAGGTACGGCCGGAGGTTGAGCCGCGTCCCGCGCGGCGTTCGACGCCGCGGGTCGCACGTTTGGGAACGCGGTTCGCTCGCACGGAGACCATCCCGGTCTGAGAGTCCGTCACGACGGGGACATTGAGTTGCCCGAGCCGCGGCATTTATGCCGCGCGGCGCTGTCCCTGAGGGCGCGCGGCATGAATGCCGCGGCTCAGGTCGAGGCGTCGACTTGCACGCGTCGAGCAATCAGTTAAACCCCTTGGGCAGGGTGAAGTCGGCTACGAAGACCTGGGCCTCGGGGAGGTCGCCGCGTTTGCTCGTCCACATCAATCGCTTCCCGTGCGGACTGAAGACGGGCAGGCCGTCGAACTCGGGATCGAAAGTGATCCGCGTGAGGTTGGCGCCGTCGGGTGTCATCATCCAAAGGTCGTAGTTGGGTTTCTCGCCGCGGGCATAGGCCTCGCGGTCGGTCTGTGTGAAGATGAAGCACTTGCCCGACGGAAACCAGAACGGGCACCAGTTGAAGATCGGGTTGTCGGTGATCGCGCGATCGTTGGCGCCGTCGGCGTTCACCATTCGAATCTGCAAGTTCATCTTGTCATCGCCGCGACGATCGCCGCGGTAGAGGATGGTCTTGCCGTCGGGGGAAAAGAACGGGCCGCCGTCGTAGCCCTTGCCGTCGGTCAGTCGGCGCTGGTTCTGGCCGTCCGCGTCCATGACGTAGATTTCCTGGTCCCCGTCGCGCATCGAGGTGAACACGATCTTCTTGCCGTCCGGCGAGTAGGAGCCTTCCGCGTCGTAGCCGGGGGCATCGGTGAGGCGGTGGAGATTTCCGCCGTCGAGGTCGGCCTCAAAGATGTCCATGTACTCGTTGAAGTCCCACGCATGACCCTTGGCCTCCTTCGGCGGTTTGGGTTGGCCGAGGGTGGGGTCCAGGTGGCTCGATGCGAAGATGATCTTCTTGGCGCGGGGGTGGAAGTAGGCGCAGGTGCATGCCCCCTTGCCGGTGCTCACCATCTTGGGCTTTCGCGCGGCAAGGTCCATGGTGTAGATCTGATAATCGGTCTGCCCGGCGGGCGTCGCTTGGAAGATGATGCTTCGCCCATCGGGCGAGAAGTAGGCCTCACCCGCCTTGCCCAGCCCCATCGAGGTATCCGTAAGCTGCGTCACGTTGGCGAGGTACTGCGATTCGGCTACCTTACTGTTAAGCTCTTTCGCGTTGGGATCGCCCGCTGCGTTGGCGAACCCAGCGGCTCCGAGCACAAGAGCCGGAACCAGAGTCCGGCGACGTCTGCTTGGCCTGATGTTGATCCGTGGAACTCGTCGTGCGGTCATTCAAGACTCCCGTACATTCGACTCCTTCGATGACCTCGGCCGCCCCGGGGGACCGGGTCATGAACTACCGGACAGCCTAATGGAGTGAACCAGGGCGTGCAACTCGAACCGGGGTCTGGGAACCGGCGGATGTACCCTGCCCCGCAAGAGTTGGTCCAGACGTTACCAATAGCTCAGGCCCGATCCGGGCCTTCTCCGGTCCCACCTCCAAAAAACAAGTTTTTACTCTTGACGGTCTAGCCCGCATAGGGCATAATGTAGGTGTGTGCTTACAATACCGCGTCATCGGGCGCGACGTGCGGAGCTTGATATGCCCAGACCCAGCCAAGCCGATGAGCGACGCAGGCAACTCTTGCCGATCGTCGCCCGGGCCTTCGCCGAGTTGGGGTACCGGCGGACGACGACGGCTGAGCTGGCCAGGCGCTGCCAGGTGCGCGAAAACATCTTGTACCGGCTCTGGCGCGACAAGAAGGCGATGTTCGTGGCCTCGATCGAATTCGTTTACGCACTTTCCGCCGAGACCTGGCAACGATTGCTTGCCGAAGGACACGACGGGAAACCCCCCGCGGAGCGGTTGCTTCAGTACGAATCCGAGCACCATGGCGAATCCGGGCTGCAACGCCTAGTGTTCGCCGGGCTGAGCGAAACCAACGACCCGGCCATCCGCCAGGCGCTTCGAACCATGTATCGACGGTTTCATCGGTTTATCGGCGAGCAGATCTCGGCTTACCGCGACGACCGGCGGCCGCCGCAGCCCGACGTGGCGCTATCCGCCTGGGCGGTCATCGGACTGGGGACCCTTACCAGCATCGTACAGGAGCTGGAACTGCTAAAGTCGGGCGAACGCAAGCGGTTTATGGCAGACGTTGGGCATTTGCTTATTGAAGGAAGGCCCGCGAATTGACATGTTGTTTTTTGCGGATAATGTAAGTGCGTGCTTACATACAATGTACCATGAAAGGAGAACCCCATGAAAGGGTCCCTTGTGCAGCGAATTCTGTTCCTTGTAGGCGCCGTGCTGACTGCCGGCGGTTGTGGCAGCGGCCCAGACCCGGCGGCGAAGAAGATGCTGCTGCAGAACATAGGCAAGACTTCGGTCACTGTCTTTCCGGCCGTCGTTCGCAGACAGACGATTTCCTACGACGACGGTGCGTCGGCGAAGTTGACGGAGTTCCTGAACACGTCTGGACTGGCGGACGCGACGGCCTCCGACCGCCGCGTGCCGATCACGGGTCCGTGGCGGATGAACCAGGCCAGAATGCTCGGAGAGTCGGCGAAGGAGTTCGGCGAGTATGTGCGGGCCAACCCCATCGGCACGCGCTACGCATTGCTGCCCGAGTACTTGGCGGGCAGGAATGAGGCGGTGGGCATCCATGCCTATATTGTGGACGCCGAGGGCACGGTCGCGTTCCAGGTTCTGTTGAACTCGCACTGGGAAGAATTCTCGAGGGCGAAGCCGAAGACCGCTGACGATTGCACCGCGGTGCTCATCGACGTGCTGCGCGACAGGCTGAAGCGGGGTGCCCCGCCGCATGCGGCGGGGGACTGATGTTCAGTTCCGTGATCCTGCCATGAGTTCCTGGAGGACGGTTGCTGTACTCTGCCGGGTCGGTCCCCCAGCCCAAGGGCTGGGGCACCCAAGGGCCACGTTCGTATTTCGCACGGGCAGCCTGCGCAAACCCCCGCACGCATATCGGTGTCACACGCGTTCCCCTATAATCCCCGCCCATGACGCTCGATCTCGCCACCGTCCGAAACATCGGCATTGCCGCGCACATCGACGCGGGCAAAACGACTACCACCGAGCGAATCCTGTTTTACACCGGACGCACGCACCGCATGGGCGAGGTCGATGACGGCACCACGACCACCGATTTCGATGAGGAAGAGCAAAAGCGCGGCATCACCATCTACTCGGCCGCGGTGAGCTGCCCGTGGAAGCGCCACACGATCAACCTGATCGACACGCCCGGTCACGTGGACTTTACGGCCGAGGTGGAGCGGTCGCTGCGCGTGCTGGACGGCATGGTCGCG
>JAZDHF010000042.1:0-11963 GCA_043806315.1 Planctomycetota bacterium
GGTGACGTACTGGTTGGTGATCGGTTCCACCCGGGGAAGATCCGTGACGGTCTGCTCATGGGTCTGCAAGTCCTCCACCGGACCACCGCAAGAAGGACATCGCTCCAAGGGTACATCGATCGTTTGGCTGATCTGCTCGGGTGTGGGCGCCGCACGCGTCGCGGCCACGTGACCCTCGGACCGCCCCGGCCGCTTCGGCTTGGACTTGGGCTGCTTGCGCGAAAAGGGGGCGGCCTGGCGTTTGTTCGCCCGTGTGGCCTCCAGCACCAGGCGCTCGAGCTCGGCGATGCGCTTCTCGTAGCGAGCAATCTGCGCTTCCAGCTTCGCAATCCTCGCGTCGCGTGCGGCCAGCTGCGCTTCCAGCTCCGCAATGCGTCGCTCCAGGATCGCGCACCGCAGACACCGCGAATTGACTCCAGACGGCTCCGCCATCAGAGAAGGATATCGACAACCAGAGCCTCAAGAAATTACCGGGAAAAACGGTAAACAGGTACCGCAAAACGAACCCATTTGAAACCGACGCATGAAAAAGAGAAATGAGAGTGTCTATCCGACTTATCGCTCGATCGTGACATAACGAAAGGGAAACCACAAGCGGGCGTTGGCGTGCAGGCCCCTCACCTGGGGTCTGATCGCGACCGTCTCCGAGTAGTGCAGGATGGGGAGAATCGGACAATCCTCCTCGACGATGATCGTCTCCGCTTGGCGCAGGAGATCGGCTCGCGCCGCGGGGTCGGTCGCGACGCCGGCCGCGGCGAGCAATTCGTCGTATCGCGGATTCGAATAACCGCTGTCGTTGTTGCCGTTGCCGGTCCCCAGGCAATCCAAGAAGGTCGTGGGATCGTTGTAGTCCGCGTACCAGTTGCCCCGCGCGATCATGAACCGCTGATTGGCCTTTTCCTCGGCAAAAGTCTTGCTCTCCTGACTGCGAAGCTCGACGCGGACGCCGAGGGCTTCCTCCCACATCCGTGCAACCGCTTGGCACAGCCGTTCATCGCTGGGTACATACAACAGTTCGACCGGTCCCAGTCCCGCGCCTTCGGCGTAACCGGCTTCCACGAGCAGCCGTCGTGCTTCATCGACATCGCGAGGCAATCCGCTCGGGGGGACATAGCCCGGCATCGCGCCGGGTGGGACGAACGAATGGGCGACGCTGTCGCCGCGCTTCAGAACGTTCTCGACGATCCGCTGCCTGTCGACGGCCAGACTGAACGCCTTGCGCACGCGGGGATCGATGAAGGGATTAACCCGGCCGCCGACGACGAGGGCTTTGCAATTGAAACTCAGAAAGTAGGTCGCCGATAGCACACAGGAATGGAAATCCGGCCGCTCGCCGGTGCGGGCGAGCCGGGCGATCTCGTGATCGTAGGGGACGCTCATGTCGGTGAGGAAGTCCACGTCGCCCGCCTCGTAGGCCATGATCGACGCGCTGACGTTGTCGTATTCCAGCATGTCGATGGTGCGGCATCGGACCTGATCCGCGGCTCGAAAGTACGGATTCACCCGCAGCCGCGCCCGTCGCTTGAACGTCCAGTCGGCGAGCATGTACGGACCGTTGGTGAGCAGCCCCGGATAGTCATTGTGATGGTAGTCGGGCTTGGTCCACTGCGGGTCGTAGACGACCAATCCCTCGGCGGTGATTGGCGATCCCCGCTCCCGCTCACGAAGCCGCTCGATGCTCTCGTGGCAGGGAAGGAACGTCGGAAAGGCCGTCAGGTCGAGAAAGTACGGGCAAGGGCGCTTCAACCGCACCTCCAGCGTGCGATCATTCAGGGCCTTTACGCCGACGGTCTCGAATCGCGCATCCAGGTCCGCGGCGTGTGCGGCCCGCATCGTTCGCCCGCTGCTCAGGTTCTTCAGCCCCGCCAGCGCCGCGACCGCTTCGTTTCGCCATTGCACGTACTCCGCGGCCCCGGCGATGTGATCCGTGAAAAGAAACGTGTAGTCCGCGGCCGTCCCCGGCTCCATCCCTCGCCGCCACCCGCGAATGAAATCCCGGGCCGTCACGGCGTCGCCATTGGACCACCGCGCGTCGTCTCGGATGGTGAACGTGTACACGAGTCGATCCGGCGAAATGCTCGGCGGAAAGATCGCCGCACCGCCGATGGGTTCGAGAGTCTGTGGATCCCACGTGGTGAGGCCTTCCCAGATGTTGAGGGCCACGCGGATGTCCTGCGTCCAACTCATCCGCGCGGGGTCGAGGGTATGAATTCCCGACGGGTTGACGTAGGTGAAGTCCGCTCGCGGCTCTTTCGAGGTGAGGGCGAACAGCGAAACGCACCCGACCAGGAGGCCCGCGCAGATGAGCAGGAGCTTGCGAATCATCTCAAGAGCTACATTCCAACCCGAGCAGACCACCACGGCCCTGAGCACCCACCACCGACGGGTCCGTGACAGTTTGGGCGGCGTTGGGACGGTCCCAGAGGGACCGAGGATTGTAGCCACGGGTGGAGCGCCGCCCGCCGCTAGGCGGGCAAAGCGCAACCCGTGGATGCTAACACGCCGCGGCGCCCGCCCCGTCGGGGCGGGTTGATTTTTGTCCCCGAACACCACGGGTTCCGTCCGGCTGCGCCGGACTCCACCCGTGGCTACAGTCCGGCGCCCCTTCGGGGCGAACCCGCCTGGCGGCGGGTTCCGCCGAAAGTGTCACGCACCCACCACCGACAGGCGAAGTACTGCAACCTGTTCGTACTCGTGGCAACGAACTACGATGCCTTCCCCTTCTTTGCCGGTCGCAAAGGTTCAATTCGGGTGACGTGCAGGTTGTCGATTACGGCGTTGTCTTCGTAGAAGCTCTCACCGTTCCCGCCTACGCCGACGTAGGACCAGCGCCGGGTCACCATCAACTGGTCGGGATGCGTGATGTCGTAGTGCGAGCCGTCCGAAAGGAGGATGCGGACCGGCGAAAACGGCCGTTGTTTGACGGCTTCGGCGAGTTTTTCGGCATCCATGATCGGTTGATCCTACTGTCCCGCGCCGCGGCAAGCAACCAGCGTGTGGTCAGCAAGGAGTTGACCGCTGTCGCAGTCCGTCAGTCCGCTGTTTTCACGAACGCGAGCAGCACCTGGGCGAGCAAGAGCGGTCGGAATCCGGGGGCGTCGAAGACGTGCTCGTCGACGGCGCGGCGGACGTCGGGTTGGGCATCGCCCTGACCGGTGTGGGCGCCGAAGCCGTAGTCGTGGAAGACCATGCAGCCGCCGGGGGCGAGTAGGTCGCGGTAGTTCTCGAAATCGGATATCACCTGCCGGTACGAGTGATCGCCGTCGATGAAGATCAGCGACGCGCAGCCGGGCCGCAGTACCCGGGCGGCCTCGTCCGACCCGCCGATGAACTGCACCAACCGCCGCTCCTCGCCAAGCTGGGCGAGCGCGGTGCGGACGTGCTCCCGGTTGCAAGGCTGGTCGAGATGCGGGTCGATGGAGATGATCTTGGCCTCGCTGCCTACCCCGCGAAGTCCGAGCCCTAAGGCCGAAATCGACCGCCCGCGGAACGATCCGATCTCGATGACGCACGAGCCGTGACCGTTCGTCCATTGGGCGAGGGCGTGGAGAACGAAGCTCTCGATCGGCTCGGGGCAGGGGACGTAGGCGACGAACTCCTCGATCTCCGCCGGGGTGAGCCCCTTCCACGGGACCTCGGCGGCGGCGAGCAGCCGGCGGGTGATCGCCTGAAAGTTGGTACACCGCGCGGTCGAGACCTGCCAGTCATCGTCGGGCATGGCCTCCACCGGAAGGAACAACTCCCGTAGGCGTCGCTGCGGGTCGCGGGTGAAAGGTGTGTAGCACTGCTCGTCGGTCGTACCGTTTGCAAAGCAGAGCCGACCCATGACCGTGCTCACGTCGGGGAAGCCGCGTTCCTGGTGGAACAAGGCCGCCGGACGGATGGTGCACCGCCGAGGCAACGGCTGGCGCGGGCGGACGACAACCGACGCCCCGTCGCGCACCAATTCAAACCACGCTGCGGCCTGACCGATCAACGAGACCGGCACGTCGCTTTTTAGTCCCTGGGCCGCGACGCCCTCGCGGTCCGCACCAATCCGCTCGTTCAATTCACATTCAGTGCCGATCATCTCGCTGTGCCTCGCACGACGACCTTTCTCACATTAGAGTGCCTCCTTATTACCCCTCTCCCCCGCTGGGGGAGAGGGCAGGGTGAGGGGGTTTCAGGACGCACTCTTAATCACTTCGACCATATCGACTACCTCTCGATCGGAACTTCAACCTCCTTACGTTCCGCGTGGACAGGGTGGTCTCTTGACGAAGACGATGCGGCGCAGACAGTGGTCCCATGCCGGATTTTCGTTTCGAGATCGACCCGGACATCACGCGGGCGTTACTGCAGCGCATTCGGCGGAAGGCCGCGATCGCCTGCGCGCTGTTCCTCGTCGGTTGCGCCCCCCGCAACGCTCCGCCCGCCGGGTCGGTCGCCACGGCATGGCAGCAACGGGATTCCACGCCGGCGCCGCCTCCCACGGAATATCGACCCCGCGCTCAGACTGACGTCCCCAAGCCCGTCGGCGAACCCGCGATGCAGGATAGGGCCATCGCCTTCGTCGACGGTCAGCCCATCGCCCGTAACCGCGTCGTGGACCTGCTGCTCCGGTCCCACGGCGCGGGCGTCCTGGAGCAACTGATGGGTTTGGAACTCGCGGCCCGGTCGGCAACGGAAAAGGGGTTGAGCGTCACCCAGTCGGACGTGGACTTTGAGTTCGATCTCGCCCTGCGGCGACTTTCCGATCCCTTGTCACCGCTGACCTCGGACGCCTTCGACCGCCCCGCCGCGGAAGGGCTTCTGGACTCGGTCCTTTCCGAGCGCAACATCTCCCGCGAGGAGTTCCTCGTCACGCTCCGCCGCAACGCCTACCTGCGTAAGATCGTCCAATCGGAGCAGAAGACCACCGAGGATCAAGTGCGGGCGGAGTTCAATCGTCGCTTCGGCGAGCGGGTGCAGGTGCGGCACATTCAGCTCGCCAGCGCCGCGGAAGCCGGCCGCGTGCAGGATCGGTTGACGGCGGCGGAAGATTTCGGCGACTTGGCGAGCCGGTACAGTGCGAACTCGGCCAGCGCCCGCCGGCAGGGTTTGTTGGACCCGTTCTCCGCGGATGACGACGAGATTCCAGCCGCCTTTCGTCAAGCCGCCTTCGCCCTCAAACCGGGACAAGTCTCCGGCATCGTTCGGGTGGGCGAGTGGTATCATCTCCTGAAGCTGGAACGCGTGCTTCCGCGTGAGGAGCGTGACTTCGATGAAGTCCGGGGAAAACTCGAACGCGATCTGGGCGAGCGGGTGAGCGAAACGCGGATGCGCGAGCTCTACGAGAAGATGCTCAAGGAGGCGACGATCGACGTGCGCGACCCATCGCTCCGCGAGGCCTTCGAGCAACGCCGCCCGCGCCCCAAGTGATGAGCAGGGGGCTTCACCAATGATGCAAACGATTACCTCGGGAACAAGTCTGGAGCGGGTCGTCCGTACCCTCCTGCTGATGGTGCTCATCGCCGGCTTTGCGGTCGCGTATTTGTGGGACGGCTACATCGGCTACGCGCGGCGAAATGCGGAGGCACTCGTGACCCTCTTGGGCGAAACACCCGCGGTCTTGCCGCTCGCGAATCCCCTCCTCACCGCCGCCGAGGGGCGACGGATCGCTCTTGTAGTTAGCCCTGGCGACGGGTCGGCGGCGATCACATCCATTCTCGGCCAGCCGACCCTGCGGCGCGGGGATGACGCCTATTTCCTCGGTGCCGGCGGATGGCTGAAAATGCAGTGGACCGGCGACCGAATCGTCGGCGTGGCATGGACCGACGGACCCAAAACCGAATCCGATCAACGGTGGCAGCGTTGGATCGGCTACGTTCTGGCCGTAGGCGGTTTGATCGCCGCGGTTCGGGTCGCCCGGGTACTGGCCACGCAACTGACGCTGTCCGACGAAGGGTTGCAAATCCGCGGGCAGCGGTTGATCCCCTTGGACGCGATCACCGCGCTTCGCGCCGATCCGAGCGGCCGGGCGGGATGTGTCGAGATCGAGTATTCCCTCGCCGGACGCCCACAACGGCTGCGACTCGATGTGTACGTCTATAAGCGACTACCGGAGATCGTAGTCGCCATCTGCGAGCGAAAAGGCCTCCTCAACCCCTGGCCTGCGCCGGGGGCGGTTGGAAGCGCCTGACGATTTCCTCGGCGATTTCAGGCGCGTCGCGATCCACCGTGTCGATCTGAAGATCGGCGGCCCGCTGATAGAACGGAGTCCGCTCCGCCAAGAGCCGTCGGACCTCGTCGATCCCGGGCTGCCCGGTCAGCGGCGGACGGCAAGCGGCCGTGGCGTCGTCTTGCGATATGCGTTCCCAGAGCACTTCGGCGGGCGCCGTCAACCAAACGACACACGCGACGGATCGCAGCGTATCGACATTTTGTGGATCGAGCACCGCTCCGCCGCCTACACTGATGACGGCCGGCGGCGTACGGACAACTTCCCGGATCGCTTCGGACTCGCGTTTGCGAAAACCGGACTCGCCCTCGGACGCGAAGATTTCGGCGATCGACCGGCCCGCTCTTTCGACGATCACCTCGTCGGTATCGACGCACTCGCCGCCGAGGAGTCGGGCGAGCTCCCGCCCCACGGTCGTCTTGCCGCACCCGCGAAAACCGATCAACGCGATGCACTTCTCGTCGCCTTGCGTTCCCACGGGTCGCATTGTTTCTCCCAACCTCCGCGCGGGCTGAAGCCCGCGGCTCAGGGGCTCGTGTCTCGTTGGATTTCGCGGGTCACAAGCTCACGCGCCGTCTGCAAATCGGGCAGCCGCGCGGTCCACAACTCAAGCTGCATAGCCGCCTGACGAACGAACATGTCCAATCCGTTCAACGTCCTGCAACCCGCGGCCGCCGCATCCCGAAGCAGTCGCGTTTCCAGCGGACGATAAATCAAATCAAACACGAGCCGGCAACCGCGCAGCGATTCCGCAGGCATCGGTGACTCCGCCACACTGGGCCACATGCCCACCGGCGTGCAGTTGATGAGCACTTCGCCGCGACGGTCTTCACGATCCTCCCATCCCGCGGCCGCCGCGCCGCATTCCCCGGCGAGTTGTCGTGTGCGTTCCGGTGATCGTCCGTAGACAGTCCCGCGGCCGCCGAAATCGCGCAGCCCTTCCAGAATCGCCCTCGCCGCCCCGCCGGTTCCGAGCACATCGACCGACAGGCCGGCCAAATCCGAGCGTTCACACCCCCAAGCGTCGGTCAGTGACGAAATCGCCGCGTGGCAGTCCGTGTTGTAGCCGGTCGGTCGTTCGCCTTGGAAGGCGAGGGTGTTGATCGCACCGATCCGCCGGCTGAGTGAATCCGCGCCGTCGCCGACCCACTGCCGCGCCGCCGCCTTATGCGGGATGGTCACACTAAACCCGCCGATGTCGAGCCACGGACGCTCCACGCAACCGTCGAGGAATCGCGCCAATCCGTCATCGCCCGCGCTGACTCGCATCGGCAGATACACCGCATTGATCCCCGCCTCGGCAAACCACCGATTGAACAAAAACGGACTCATGGAGTGGGCGACGGGATCGCCGATGAGGCCGTACACTCTCGTCGATGGATCGATGCTCTTCCAGCGATACAACCCGATCATTTCGTCGAGCGTCGTCTGCCCCGGCGCGGTCGCTTCGTCCGGAGTGAGCGCGCAGAAACTTGCGAAGGCGTTGAATTTGTTGGCGAGCACGCGGGTCCACAGCCCCTCCTCGCCCATACAGATGGCGATGACCTGTCGCCCGTATTTTCGCATCAAGTCGACGGCTTCGAAGCTGTCAACGATGTGCGCGCCGCGATACGCGACCTTTGCGACGGCCTGGTGCGAACCGATGATCTCATCCACGAGCGTGTTTAGATCGTCCGGGCGACGCACGAAATCGTGTGCGGACAGGATCAATCGCCGCCCCTTCGCCGTCGCCGCGGCCGGCCCTACTTTCCGGCGGATGTTGTCGGACCGCCGCCAATCCGCAAGCTCGAAATCCACGTAGGCGTCCGTGCCCCGGGCCGACGCGATCAGGCGTGAGACGCGTTCCCTCGTGTCGCCGCGAAAGTATCCTCCCTCCGCTGCGCTGCGACAGGTGACGATCCACGTGCGGTCCTTATGGGCTTGCAGATAGGTCGCCAATTCAGTCGGATCACCGTCGAACGCATCCATGCGAACTTCGACGGCCTCCGCGCCGCCGGCCCAAGCCCGCTCGGCGCGCGAGGAAAAATCACCGATGCTGTCCGCGAGAATCGAAGTCACCAACAGAGTCATACGCGCGCGACCGAAATCCCCGAGGGGCGGGCCGAATCCCTGAGCCTCATGCACAACTCGTCGCCTCCGAGGCGATGGTGAAGCGTTCGGCGCCTTGAACCCTCTGCATGATGTCATACCAACCAGGCCGGATGGTCAACCATCCCGGCTGCCGTCCCAACCCCTGCGGCGGATTCGAGGAGGCGAAATCGTTCCGCCGCCGCCGCTCGATCCTGTAGCGCAGATTCTGCAGGTTCAAAACCGCGTTCTCAACTCCGCCATTACGAGTCGGCTCTCTAATCTGGGAAGGTCGGGCAAGGTAGGACTAGGCAACCTGGGATGGGTGGGTTCCATATCAGAGCCGGGGCCGACCTCCCTGCGTGCAACGCTGAGCCGGCCTTCAGGCGTTGCCAGAGAACGGCAGAAAGATGTATCGGACGGATTACGCGGACCTTGACACGGCCAACCCGTACGGCAGAATGCGCGTCCGGTTCCTATAAGTGGGAATCCGAGAAAAATGTGCTTTGCGGGGTTGAACTCGCTTTCGCCGTGCGTTAGAATCGCAGGGAGTAGGGGCTAGCAGTTCGTGGTAGCCCGCGACCGGGAACAAGAAAAGAGCAAGGGGTGTTTAGATGGCAACGGGGAAGAGACAGATGTTGGCCGTCCTGGCTGCCGCGGCGTTCGCGTCCGCGGCCCACGCCACAATCGACTTTGATGTTACGGGGTTGGCCGGTACGGGCGTGACGGCTCACGTCACGTTCACGTACGCAAGCACCTCCGCGACCGACGCGACGCTGAGGTTCGTGATCGAGAATACCACGGACTACTCGGACCCCGGATTGACGGATTCGCGCATCACCGCGTTCGCCTTCAACATCCCGAGCATTGGCGTCACGACGTTCACGTCGATCGCGGGCGTGACCGACGGGGCTAGCCCGATCGAGTTGGGTCCGCCGCCCTCTCGGGTCGTTCCCGAGGGGCAAGACGAGACCTCGTTCAACGAGGCCGGTTGGTACGGACTCTTTGAAACCAACGGGATTAAGACGCCGAACGCGGCGGGCGATTTCGACTTCGGCGTCATGAACGCCGGTAACGCCAACAGCTTCATCACGGATGGCCAGGGGAGCGGCCCGCAGATCCTGAACAGCAGCGATAGCAACGACTCGACGACGTACTTGCTCAATCTTGTAGGAACAGGGCTGGACACCGGCGACTCCGCAATCGAGCAAGCGATCGCAAGCGCCCTGTCGGTCCCGCAGATTGACGATCTTGCGTATACCTTTGCGGTGCGTTTCCAGGGGATTCCGACGGGCGGCTCCGACCTTGCGACGCCGACGCCCCCCGTCGTACCCGCTCCTGGGGCAGCCGCCCTGGCGGCCTTCGGCCTCGGAATCGTCGGCTGGGTCCATCGCCGCCGGGCGCGCTAGAGCCGTCCGACCAACGTACAACGTTCACGGCACCGCCGGATCCACAACAAGGTCCGGCGGTTTCTTTTTGTTTGTGAGGCTTGTCTTGTGCGCCGTAGGTGGGCCGTATTGGGGCTAATCCAGGCTTTGTCGGAGCGTCGTGACCGTCTACAATCGCGGTCGCGTTCGGGGCGGACGGTGCTCAACGTGAGGCGCGGCGGCGATGGCTCAACGGCGGTTCTTGGTGACGGCGGCCCTACCGTACTCCAACGGTCGGCTGCACGTCGGTCACATCGCGGGGGCGTACCTGCCCGCGGACACCTACGTACGCTACTTGCGGGCGACGGGGGCCGATGTGCGCTTCATCTGCGGCAGCGACGATAACGGCGTGGCGGCGCTAAGGACGGCGAGGGAGCAGGACCGCAGCGTGGAGGAATTGACCGCCCATTTCAACCAGGCCCAACAGCGGGATTTCGCCGGGTTGGGCATCCAGTTCGACATCTACGGGGGGACGCATCAGCCGGAGTACGTTCGTACCCACGAAAAATTGAGCCAGGAGTTCTTCCTGCGGATCAACGAGAAAGGGCTATTCACCAAGCGATCCACCAAGCAGCTCTACGATGCTGTAGCGAACCAGTTCCTGCCGGACCGATTCGTCCGGGGCGTGTGTCCGCATTGCGGCAGCGACAAGGCCTTCGGCGATCAATGCGAGGAGTGCGGGCGATCGGTGGATCAGACGGCCCTGCGAAATCCGGTCAGCCTGATGACCGGCTCGACGCCGCAGCTTCGGGAGACGGTGCATTGGTACCTGCGACTCGATCGGCTCCAATCCAAGCTGGCCGGGTGGTTGGCGAGCAAGAAGGACGGCGCGGCGTGCGGGGCGTCGTGGCGGACAATCGTCTTGAACCAGTCGCTAGGACGGATCGAGTCGGAGGGGTTGCCCGAGCGGGCCATGACCCGTGACCTCACTTGGGGTGTGCCCGTGCCGCTCGACGATCCCGATGCCAAGGGGAAGTCACTCTACGTTTGGTTCGATGCGCCGATCGGATACGTGTCGTTCACGGCGGCGTTGTGTGAGCGGAATGGCGAGGGGGTGGAGGCTTACGAGCGGTGGTGGAAGGACCCCGACTGCAAGGTGGTCCATTTCATCGGCGAGGACAACATCGTCTTTCACGCGATCACCTGGCCGGCGATGCTGTTGGCGACGCACGATAGCGACAACGTCCAGGGCGTGCGCGGCGAGTATCAACTCCCGCACAACGTGGTCGCGAACTCCTTCATGAACATCAAGTTCCCCGGCCAGGAGGAGCAGAAGATCAGTAAGAGCCGCGGGCACGCGGTGTGGATCGAGGACTACCTGCGGACGTTCGAGGCCGATCCGCTGCGGCATTACTTAACGACGGTCGCGCCGGAGGGCGCCCGGACGGCCTTCGACATCGACGACTTCATCGCCCGCAACAACGGCGAGCTGCTCAACACCTTCGGAAACTTCTTCAACCGGACGGTGACCTTCGCGCACAAGTATTTCGAAGGAAGAGTCCCGCCGCCGGGGCGGCGAGAATCGCTCGACGACGAGCAAGTGGGGCGCTGTCGGGACGCGGCGGCGCGGACCGGGGCGGAACTCGAGGCGTGCCATTTCAAGGGCGCGCTCGGCGAGGTCATCGCCCTGGCCCGTACGGGGAACGTCTATTTCGACGCCACCAAGCCCTTCCAGACGCGGAAGACGGATATGGAAACCTGCGGCCGGGCTGTTAACCTGTGCTTACAGACGGCCCGGACGTTGACCACGTTGATCGCGCCGTTTCTGCCCGCGATGGGCGAAAGATGCGCCAAGATGCTGGGGCTGGGGGCCGACTTCGGATTGTGGCGATCGGCGACCGCCGAACTGCCGCCGGGACAGCGACTCGGCGAAGCCGTCATCCTCGTGCGGAAGCTGGACGCGAAGGAGTTGTTCCCGGAAACGTAGGAGACGCCGTAGCAATGTAGCCCCGCCCGCCGTGTTCGCGGTGCGGAAGAGCGGCATGGGCAAGCGCTCGAGCGCCGGGATTCTACTCCCGTCGGCGCGGACGAACCCGCGGGGTCCGTGACACTTCCGGCGGACAGAAAAACCGATGCCCCACGAGGGCATTGCCGGCGTGCGAAGTTGGTGCGCTCACACCCAACGCCGAAGGCGTTATGCCCTCCAGCCCAGGGTTGCCGCGATGCGGCTACCCTGGGGAACTGTGCGAGAGAGTCGCAGCAACCCCAACGGGGTTGTAGCGTTTTTCGCCTGTGATCATCGCCTAGGATCGACACGGGGCAATGATAGG
>JAZDHF010000043.1:0-3119 GCA_043806315.1 Planctomycetota bacterium
CCGCTGCCCGAGGAAATGTCCGAAGAAACGCCCCAGGAGGCGGCCGCGTGACCGCCGAAGGATCCCCGTGGTGAACCACACGCCGAACCAGGTCACCGTAACGACCAACCGGCCCTTCCATTGCTCGGGTTCCGCGACTCGGTGCGGGTGGGCATCCGGCGGCACAGTGCGGGTCCGGGTTCATACCCCGGCCTTCGGGCCCAAGTCCCGACGCCGGTGCTCTGCATTGTGAAAGAAACAGGAGGACTCGCGGTGGAACTGCGGCCTTACCAGCAACAGGCAGTGGATGCTGCCCCTGATTCGGAGCGTCTTCTGGGAACACCGCAGACGTTACGGCGCGCGGCGGATCGCCGTCGAACTGGCGGCTCGCAACGAGCCTTGCGGCCGGCGACGCGTCGGCCGGCTGATGGCACCGATGGGCCTGGTGGCCATCCAACCCCGGCCGTTCAAGCCACGTACGACCGACAGCCGACACACACTCGGCTACCGTCCTGGTAATTACGGCCTTGCGGGCCGCGATTCGAGCATGCCGCCCCCAGCCGGGCTTGATTCATCACACCGATCGTGGAGGCCAGTACGCCGGCGCGGACTACCGCAAAATACTCGCCCGCGCTGGGATGCCCCAAAGCATGAGCCGTGCCGCGGACTGCTACGATAACGCCTTCATGGAGTCGTGTTTCGGAACCGTCAAGACGGAACTCGAGATGGAACCTTACGAGAATGAACAGATCGCGCGAAAGGAAGTCCCTGATTACATCCGATACTACAATACCAGGCGAAGGCACTCGGCACTCCGTTACCTCACCCCCGAAGCGTTCGAAGCCCGGGCCCGATGTTGACCGATGCGGCGTCCACTGCGGCGAATCGATGGAGTTGGTGAAAACAGAGCCGCTGAAGACGGCGTACCGGTGCCTCTTCTCTGTGGACCAAAAGACGAGGTCACTGGGACAAAGGGAACGGATCATGCCGGGGGTTGACTTTAACGTGCTGCGTACCGAGATCACGATGGAACAAGTACTGAACCAACTCGGCTTCCAGCCCACGAGTCGATCCGGAAACCAACTGCACGGACCTTGCCCTGTCCACGGTTCGACGTCCAGCGGCAGTCGAACGTTATCGGTGAACATAGACAGCGGACGATACGATTGCCACAAGTGCCAGCGTCACGGAAATCAACTGGAGCTTTGGGCAGCGGCCAACAAGCTCCCCGTCTATGAAGCCGCCATCGACCTTTGCCGCGCCCTAGGCCCATTTTCCGCACCCTTGGATGCGTTGCAAGCCAGGCCCGGCTGGTGGGGCTTGATTATGGGGCGCGAGGGAGTTGTTGGCTGAGCATTTGCGCGGGGGTGTAGAAACCGAGTTGTGCAAGGATCTGTCGCTGGCGCGTTGTCAGCCGTGTCGGTTGGACTTCCCGGCCCAGCCGGGTGTGGTGGAGGATCAGGGCGTAGGAGTTGAAGGCCCGGAGAATGGTTTCGGTTGTGGTTCTTCGCTCTTTCGTGGGGGCGTCGTCGGGCATGTTTTTCCGGTAGATTCGTTGGATCAGGAAGTAGAGTGTCAAGGTGAGCATCAACAAGAATACCAAGGCCTCCACCCTGCGGGGCGATTTCAAGAACACCGGATGGACCGCCAAGGGCGTCTTCAATTCGTGGTTGGCCAATTCCGAGTAGCACTGTTGTTTGTACTTCGTGAACAACACGTCGGCACTTCGCGCCGGCGCCGCGGTGGTGATCAACACGGCGTATCCGTCGTAGGTTGCGTCGCGCTCGGCGGCCTGTTCGTCGTAGATGAACTGGAAACGGTACACGGGACGTCTGCATCCACGCTGCGGCGGGGGCAGTTTGTCCTGCTCGGCCTTATTCAAGGGAACCATTTCGTAGCGGAAATAGGCGGCTGCTTGTCGCTTGCCGAACAGCTTACTCACGCGACGTGCGATCGACGTCGGATCGGTGTTGCGTCGACCATCGGCGACGCTGCAGGCGATCTTCTCCAAACCTTCTCGAAGCTTCTGAATCGACTTCTCCCGATTCTTTCGGGCAATCTTCTGGTCGGCGGTGCTGAAGACGAAGATCGCACGACAAGGAATCTTCTTGCCCGACTGGCGTTCGATCAACTCGTGCCGGACCACCGCCAGCTCGTAATGTTCCTGAGGCAGATTGCCCTGCGTGCGTCGGCGTTGCTGCTCGATCGAGAGGTAGCTGGCCTGCTTCCATTTCAACTTCGCCCGGTGTTGGTCGAACAAGGCACGAAAATCGTCCCAGGGGGCCGCAGCGATCGCGTGGTAGCCCGACTCGTGCAGCCGCAGCAGGTGGCCAGCGGAAAACGTGCCGCGGTCGGAGATCATCGTCAATGCAGGCGGCTTCAGATGCTTCTTGATCAGTGCCAGTTGCTCGGCGACCGCCGTGTGACCGTTTTGGTTGCCACCGACCGTGTGGCCGAAGATCGGCAGCGGCCCGAATTCATCGACCAGCGTGCATAGCCCGGCATGAATCAACTGGACGCCTTTCGGAGCATCACTCATCGGGCGTCCCTGCGTGATGTGCGCCGGCGGCAGCGAGTCGTCGCTAAGCACCCGATCGCCGGCACACAAATCACTGCGGGACTCCGAGGTTTCATAAGCTCCGTGCAGGACGACGTGCGTCGGATCGTAGTGCAACTCCGACAAGGGGATGCCAAACTCGTGCGACACATGCAATGCGACGGAAGCCAGGATCGAATGACGCTGCGTGAAGAACGCGTCGAGCGAACGCCCGAGTCGATCATCGTTGAGTTTCTCGACGGGAATATCCCAGAGAATATCGGCGCCGCTTTCGCCGGCCCAGTCCGGCACGTTGACCAACGCCACCGGACTATACAGCCGCGCCGCCATCAGCAAGGTCAGCACGCTGCCATGGTCATACTCGGCTTGCGGATCGGCGGGCAAATGCGCGTTAATGATGCTCGCTACTTGCATCCGCTGAAGCAGCGGCCAGATCACCGCCAAGGCGCCGAAATTACAGCTATCCGCCGTCGATTGATTTCCATACCATGTGATCGCCATGCTCGAAAGCATGCGCGAATTGTGCCCAGAGCGCAATACCCCCCTTTTGGCGAATATTCAGGCTGCGGAAAATGGGCCTAGG